>CADDYR010000117.1 GCA_902810765.1 Chloroflexota bacterium | reverse complement strand
GTCGCACACCCTCTCGACCTCCCCCAAGAGATGGCTGGAGAGCAGTATCGTCACCCCGCCCCTCGCCAGCCGTCGGAACAGCCGCCTGAACTCTATGATGCCCTCCGGGTCCAGCCCGTTCGTGGGCTCATCCAGCACGAGCAGCTTCGGGCTGCGGGCCAGGGCGAGCGCGAGCCCCAGCCTCTGGCGCATCCCCTGCGAGTACGTCTTGTACCTGCGCCCCGCCTCCTTCCCCAGCCCCACCAGCTCGAGGGCTCGCTCGATCTCCCCTCGCCTCACGGGAGGACCCGAGCCGAGCGCGACCTCGAGGTTGGCCCGGCCGCTCATCCAGGGGTAGAAGGCGGGCTCCTCGATCATCGAGCCCGTGTGGGGCACGACCTCTGCCGAGGGCATCCTGCGCCCCAGCACGTACGCCTCGCCCGAGGTGGGGCGCACCAGCCCCAGGATCATCCTCAGGGTGGTGGTCTTGCCCGCCCCGTTGGGTCCCAGGAGCCCGAATACCTCCCCCTCCCCCACGCTCAGCTCGAGGTGGTCCACCGCGAGCCTGTGCCCGTACCGCTTCGTCAGCCCCACGCACCTGACGACCTCCATCGGCTGTGGGCTCACCGCAACACTATCCGGCGCTCGAAGCGCAACGGTCCCAGGAGGCCGCGGTCCAGCTCGTCCGGATGCGAGGTCGAGGCGAGGACCACGACGGCGTCGCGGGGGTCCAGCGCGCTCATCCGCATCATCACGGAGATGCGGAGCTGTCTTCGGTTCCTGTCCGTTCCCTCATTTCTGCCGAAGGAGTCGAGGTCCTCGACGAAGACGACGGAGGGAGCCTCCCTCCTCGCCTGCTCGAACAACTTGTCAACTCGGGATACGCGGGGCTTGTCCGGCAGTTCGGCAAGCTCGGAGCCGGAGAGTACGAAGAAGGGCACGCCCGCCTCGCCCGCGATCGCCTTGGCCAGCAGCCTCCTCTCCCTGTCCGAGCCGCCCACCAGCAGCACCCCCTTCGGGATCGCTTTGCCCGTGCGCTGGTACTCCTTGGGGTTTCTCAAAGACCAGATGATGTCTCCGAGGCTGTCCCTCGACTCCTCCGTCCACTCCCTTATCCCCGCCACGTCCTCGAGCGTCACAGTTGGTGTGCCTCTGCCCGTCCTGCGCGGGCGGTCGGACAGGCCCCCGCCCCCTCGCCGCCTCCCAAGGGCGCGCATCGCAGTCCAGCCGAGTAGGCCAAGGAACAGTCCCAGAGGGAGGTAGCGGGCCGTTCGGCCGGGATCGTGGGTGTACATCGCGTTCTCCATATCCGCTGCCCCCCTCTCGCAGTCACGGCTTCGGAAGATCGCATCGGGCGGATCAGGATGGCTGTAAGCGTCCATCCCGTTGCCGGGGTCGAACGCGCGGTGCGCTCGTACAGCTCCCCAAGATTTTAACGCAGGAGTGAAGAAAAGGGTTCGGGCTGCGCCAGAACGCTCGGTATCAGACCTCGCGCTGCAGGTGCCGTACTCGCGCGAGCAGGAAATCCCGATACGCTCCGAAGGAGGGACGCCCGAGACAGCGATCGAGCGCCCGCACGCCGATCATCAGCGCGGCGGCTCGGACGTGTAGCTCGTCGTCGGAGGACAGCGACGACACCTCCGTGTAGCCCGAGAGCAGGTCGGCGAACAGCGGGAGCGGCAGGCTCTCGCCGTCGTGCAGCAGGAAGTGCCCGAGATCGTACAGTGGATGCGCACCTCTGATCTCCCCGAAGTCTATGATCCCGCTGTAGCGACCGTCGTGCTGGAAGATGTGGGTAGCGTCGAGGTCACCGTGCGCGAGCCAGCCGTGGCGCCAGATTGAAGCGTAGCTGTGCATGGCGTACCCGATGCGATCGGCCTCGTCGCGGGTCAGGATCCGGAGGCGGGCGAGCCTGGCCAGCGCGTCGAAGTACTCGGCGGCGAAGTCCGCCGGCGTCACGTGCTCGGCTGCGAGCTCATCGGGCGGCCGATCCCTCCTGATCCAGCCGAAGCCCTCGATCGGCAGGGAGTTGATCGTAGCAAGGTCCCGTCCGGCCTCTTGGGCGATCACGCGCAGGGACTCCGGCGGGCCGCCGTCGTCGAGCGGTACGCCCCGCACCTCCGTGGTCACCATCGCGGATCTCCCCAGCACGTCGTCGAACGGCTCGTAGTGGACGACCTCGGGCACCTTCACGCCGCGCCCGGACAGGACAGTGAGCACGCGCACCTCGGGAGCGGGGCTGTCGGCCGAGGTCTCCGAAAGCCGGAGATACAGCACGTTCCCGTTGGAGGAGAGCCGGTAGACGGGAGTAGAGATGCCACGCTCAGCACTACGGACCTCCCACCCGTCTCCGAGCAGTACCCGAACGCGCTCTGCCACGAGAGCGATGCCGGGCTCGCGCTCCCTCTCAGCCATCACTCCGGCCCCGAGGTCACCAGGTTCGCGCGAACGGTTCGGAGACGATGCGGCTGGCAACCTTGCGGAAGGTGGGCACGAGGCCGATCGCGGCCATCCAGGGCAGCGGCGAGGGATACACCCATCGTGCCAGGAACGCGGTGTGACGCATGTGGCGGCCGATGGAGGCGTGCAGATCGCGCGTGTAGCTGGTCAGGTCCTCCGCCCTGCCCTCGAGGAGGTCGCGCGCAGCCCTGGCCGCCACGCGCCCGCTCACGATCGCCGAGGCGATGCCCTCCGCGAAGAAAGGATCGGCCAGCCCCGCGGAGTCTCCGAGCAGCGCCACCCTGCCCCGCGCGAGCTCGCGCCGGCCGTCCCATATCGGTATCCGCCTGCCGACCGCCCGTTCCGGAGGGGAGCAGGGGGCCTCCATCCGAATGTCGCACTGCTTCAGGAACCAGGCGAGGTAACGGCGAAGCAGCCGGCCCATCCCGGGCTCTGCGGAGCCCACGCCGACGTTCCAGTAGTCGCCCTTCGGAAAGGCCCACATGTACCCACCGGGGATGGCGTAGTCGAGCACGGCGCAGGAGCCGTCGAGGCGTCCGGAGCGGGCGCGGCCCTCGAGCTCGACCGCCACGAGCGGCGAGGCGGGGACGTCGTCGAAGCCCGCGAGCCCCCGCAGGCGGCTCTCGGCTCCCGCCGCGAGCAGCACCACACCCGCGCGGTACTCTCCGCCGGGAGTCCCTACCCGAACCCAGCCCGGCTCCTGGTGTAGGCCCATCACCGGCTCGCGCTCGCGGAGCGAGGCGCCGGCCCCGACGGCAGCCTCCGCGAGGCGCCTGTCGAGCTCGCGGCGAAGCACCATCCAGATCGAGGTGCGGTGGGCCGTCACGCTCGCGGCGCGCCTGCCGCTCACGCGTAGCTCCACGCTGTCCACCCGCGCCTTCACCAGGTCTTCGATCGACACCTCGAGGTCGCGATACGAGCGAGCGGTCAGCCCGCCACCGCACGGCTTGTCGCGCCCGAGCTGCTGCTTCTCGAGTATGAGCGTGCGACACCCCACGCGCGCGAGGTGGAGCGCCGCGATGGACCCCGCCGGGCCAGCGCCCACGATTATCGCGTCGTACACCAGGCACCTTCCTCCCCAGAGGGATACACGAGGACACAGTACCACCGCCCGAGGCCCTCGATCAAGCCAGGACACGCACTCAGACGGACTCCGGGCAAACGCCTACCGATCGGCATCCTGGCAACCTACACCTGTAATCCTGAGCCCTTCGCGGAGTTTACCCTCGAGCGAAGCGAAGGGCTCAGGATGAACTCCGCGAAGGGCTCGAGAGCCTGCCCTGAGCGGGAGCGAAGGGGTAACCTCCGCGAAGGATCTACAAGGGAGGACGCGGCAAAGCCTCCCGGACAGATTCTTCGGCCCTTCGGGCCTCAGAATGACAGACTCATCACCCGGATCCGGTATTACCCTACCCCCCACCGATGGTAGATTCCCCGGTCTGCGGCCCCAGAAATGACGGACTCATCGGCCGGGCTCGGCATCACCCGCCGCACCCAGGAGACCACCATTGCCAGCACGTCAACAGAGCGACTCCGCATTGACATCGGGGCAGTCGAGTCGTGACAGGCCGGCAACACGTTGCCTGGGTGTAACCGTTATCGTTGACACCCAGGCACAACGTTGACAGGCGGGTAATGGACGCCTAGAATGGGAGGTCGAGCGGAGGTTCAGGCGCGGTGGAGTTCGGACGCAAGCTCAGGAGCTATCGCGAGCAGGCAGGGATGTCGCAGAACGCCCTCGCCCGCGCCTCGGGCCTGAACCCTGCCTCCATCAATCGGCTCGAGAGCGGCGAGCGGTCGCCATCCAACCGGGCGATAGTCGAGCGGATCGCCGACGCCCTCTCGCTCTCCCCCTCCCGGCGCGACGAGCTCCTCGCGTCCGCGGGGCACCTTCCCGAGGTCTACGAGCGCGTGCGCCCATCGGACCCCACCCTCCTCGCGGTCGCCGAGGTGCTCGCCGAGCCCTCCCTGTCCGCCGAGGACGTGCGCGAGTTCCGGGCGATCCTGGAGGCCATCGCCCGTAGGTGGAAGCAAGGCAACTCGGGACGTACCGGATGAGCCCGCGCAACCGCGACGACTCCGACTACCGCTACCGCTTCCTCGCCCGCTTCGGGTCGGTCATACTCTCGGGCGGTATAGCCGCCATCCCCAAGGCGCTGTACGTCTACTCGGCCGAGCTGGGACTGGTGCCGCAGGAGGTGTGGTTCGTGGGCTACATCCTCGCCCACAGATGGACCTCTGAGCTGCCGTTCCCGTCCCTGCGAAAGATGAGCGTCCACACCGGAGTCAGCTACCAGATGCTCCACAGGTACAAGAACTCGCTCGTCGAGAAGGGATATCTCGAGATCATCCCCCGCACGAGACCGAACGGCGGGCGCTCCACCAACTGCTACGACTTCTCGGGCCTCTTCTCGAAGCTCGAGCTGTTGCTCATACGCGACAACGGGGGGAAGCCTGTGGACCTCGAGGGTGACGACGCGGAGCTGCTCGATCAAGCACAGTTGACCACGCCAGGTAAACCACAGTTTACAGACCCACGTAAACCGGGGTTGTCCGGGTCCGGTAAACGAGGCACGACCGGCCCTGATAACCGTCGTACACAGCATGTTAATAGAACCAGGGAACAGGAGAACCCGAAGCAGACGGACCGCCCCGCCCGCGCCTCGTCCGGTCCGGGCGACGTCAGGATCTTTCGCTCGAGCAACCTCGACGCGAGGCAGATCTGGGCGGCGGTGCTCATGGAGCTCAGACAGCACCCCGAGGCCCAGCCGCACCTGCTCGGCAGTCGCATCGTGGGACGCGAGGGCGACGAGGTGAGCGTTCGCGTCGCCAGCTCCTTCGCAGCCGAATGGCTGCAGCGCCGACTGTCCCAGACCGCGGCGAGGTCCCTGTCGTCCCTTGCCGGAGAGCACGTGACGGTCAGGTTCACCGCGAAGGGATAGCTCGCGACCGGGACGACCTCGCGGTAGCATGCGGGCTGGCCCTCGGGAACCACGCGGAAGGTTGCAGGTGACGGGGATGACACAGAGCTACCCGACCGTGACGAGCGCGATCGAGACGTTCTGCGGCACGCTCGCGGCGAAGTCGCCGCGGACGGCGATCAACTACCGCTCGGCGCTGAACCGGCTCGAGGAGTACCTGCGCGATATCGGGACCCCCTCCGAGAGCATCCGCACGGACGAGCTTCCCCCCACCCTCCTGGAGGACCTGTACACGTGGCTGCTCTCGATACACGGGCGCCAGCGCCGCAACAGCGCAGTCACCTACGTCGCGGGCGTCCGCGCGTTCCTCCGATTCCTCGACAACCGTCGCTGGCTCCACCCGGACGTCTCATACGAGCGGATGAAGCAGTCCGTGCGTGAGCTGATCGGCAAGATCCCCTACCGTACGCCCCGCGTGGACGACGCGATCGCCACCGTCGTCACCTACGTCAATTCCCTCCAGCTGCCTCCGCCCACCGCCGACAACCGGCAGGCGCGGCTCACGCTCCTGCGCGACAAGGCCCTGCTGAACACCCTCTACTCGACGGGGATGCGCAGGGCGGAGATCTCGAGCCTGAACCGCACGGATATCCAGGACGGGCGGGCATCCGAGGGGCTGGTGACGGGGAAGGGCGAGAAGGAGCGCGTCGTGTTCTTCGACGAGCTCGCTCTCTCGGCGATCCGCGCGTATCTCAAGGAGCGGGCCGACGGCCACCGCCCGCTCTTCCTAAGGCACGACGACGGGCGGGGGCAGCCCGGGCCGCGCGGCGAGCGCTGGCGGCTCTCGCCACAGTCGGTGTGGGGAGTGGTGAAGCGCTACGGTCGGCTTGCGGGAGTCGAGATCACCACCCACCACCTGCGTCACCTCAAGGCCAGGGTCATGCTCAACAACGGCGCGCAGCTCTCCGAGGTGCAGGACATCCTCGGCCACTCCTCTCCGGAGACCACCAAGCGCATCTACGCCCCCTACACGACTCAGCACCTCAGGCGCGCGTTCGACCGCTACAGCCTGCCCGCCGAGGAGGTCGCCCGTCGCGTGACCTCTGAAGACTAGCGCACGTCCGCCCCGACTATTCGCCCGGATCCGGTATGGGCAGGAGGCCCAGATCGGACCTGACGAACCGGAGGAGCTTCTCCGCGACCTCGGGGGGCAGGGATGCGCCCGAGAGCTCGCACAGCCATCCGAGCAGCGCGCACAGGCTCCGGTCCATCGAACCAGGTGTCGCGAAGTCGAGGCACGAGAGGTAACACCCTCTCTCTTCCTCGCTCAGCGCCTCGTCGAGCTCGACCCACTCGATCGTCGAGAGCGGCTCGCCGAGCGTCTCCCGCCCCACCGCCCGGTCGCGCAGCGCAACGGCGACGGCGTTCGCGGCCGACTGCGCGAACCGCCAGCAGGTGAGCGCGTGCCCGCGCCTCCTGGCCTTCGCGTAGCGGACTCCTCCGAGCAGCTGCGACACGACGAGATGAGCAGCCGTGCCGGGAGCAGGGATATACGGCGCTGGCTCGGCTCGGGGGCAGGATGCGGCTGGAGGCTGGCGCCACAGAAGCGCCCAGCCCTCGATCCGGTCCCACCCCTCCGAAACGATGTCGAGATCGAGGTGCTGGTACGGGCTGAGGTCGCGGAACAGGATCGTCGCCGCCCAGTGGTCGGAGGCTGCGATGAGTGGGAGCTCCAGCTCGACCTCCCCGACCGCTCGAAGGGCCGTGTGTCGGGCGGCCAGGCTGGCCGCGGGGTCGCGGCTCACGAGCTTGAGGTCGACGTCCGAGCAGAGATCCGCTCGGCCCCGCGCGAGGGAGCCGAAGACGTACAGGGCGGTCGCGCCCGGGAGCGTGCGGAGGGAGGCGGACAGGTCGGAGAGGAGAGCCTCGGGGCTAATCGCCCGCATCTGCCCGCCCACGGCCAGGGACCAGAACCGCCTCGACCCGCCGCGTCACGTTCCGGTCCACGTCCCACGGGTATGTGAGCTCGAGCTTCTCGGCGGTCTCGCACGCCGTGCGGCGGAAGATGTCGTTGGTGACGAAGAGGGCTCGCCGCATGTCCTCTGGATCGTAGTGGGCGAACGCCCCCCTCAGCGCCTCCACCATCGAGGCGCCGGCCCACTGCTCGAGGAAGCGTCCGCCGTGCCAGGTATCTCGTGGCCGCCCTCCCCTGCCCTTCGTCGTCTGCGCCCGCCAAGAGATCATCCTGAGCAGGAGGTTCTTCATGTAGCCATCGAGGCAGGAGTGGGCGACCCACAGCTCTCCGCGCCTCAGCTTCCGGGCCGTCCAGAGAGCGTGGTACCAGTAGTCGTTCACCACCTGCAGGAACTCGTCCTCCGTGGGGAGCTTCGGCACCGGCATGCCCGCGGCCATCAGCGCCTTCATCAGGACGGTGAACGCGCCGTCCTTGTCGAACAGGATCCGAAAGCCCCGACCGACTACGTAGCGGATCTCCTCCGCGTGTTGCACGGCGGTGTGCTGTATCTTCTGTGGAAGGATGCGGTCGAGCCTGCGGGCGGTGCCGCGCAGCCGCGTGACGTACAGCAGGGCGCGGATATCCTTGTCGGGAAACACCGAGAAGTCCGCGTCCGTGCCGTCCTCGAACAGCACGCGCCGCTCGCGGCCACCTCCCGTCGCCGTCGGCTCGACGAACGTGAGGATCGGGTTACCGAGCTCGGAGAGCCAATCCCCCGAGCCGAGATACCGCTCCGGGTCCTTCGCGACGATCACGACGTCCAGGTCGGAGAACTCGTCGGCCGGCCGGTCGTGATAGCGGGCACGCGAGCCGATCACCATCGCGGCCCGGATGTCGTCGCGCTGCTTCGCCCACTCGGTGAACCTCTCCTCGAGCCGCTCCATCGCGCCCGGCTGTGCGCTCATCCGCCTCCTCTATCCCTAGTACGCCCGCGCGAAGTACACGCGTCCCCGGCCGGGCTCGCCGCACCTCACGCAGGGCACCGGCTCATCGCCGCGGTCGAACGGCACCGCTCGAATCGTCGCCCTCGTCCGCTCCTTGACCTCGGCCTCGCACTCGGCGCTCCCGCACCAGCCGGCGAGGATGAAGCCGCGCGAGCGGTCCAGGATCTCCCGCATCTCCTCCACGCTCGACGCCTCGAAGGTGTGCTCTTCCAGGAAGGCGCGCGCCCGCTCGAACAGCGACCGCTGCACATCGTCCAGGAGCTCGCGCACGCGCCCAGCGAGCGCGTCTAGCCCCACCGGCTCCTTCTGGCGGTTGTCCCGCCTCACGGCGACGACGCTGTTGTTCGCCACGTCCCTTGGGCCGACCTCGAGCCTCAGGGGCACCCCCTTCAGCTCCCACTCGTTGAACTTCCAGCCGGGCGTCTTGTCCTCCGAGAAGTCCGTGCGGACGCGGACGTGGGTGCCGAGCGCCCCGCCGAAGCTCTCGACGAACGCGCGCACCCTCTCCCTCTCCTCGTCCGACCTCCAGATCGGCACGATCACCACCTGGACGGGCGCGACCTTCGGCGGGAGGATCAGCCCCTGCTCGTCGCCGTGCACCATGATGATCCCCCCGACCATGCGCGTGCTCAGCCCCCAGCTTGTGGTGTAGCCGTGGCGGCGCTGCCCGTCGCGGCCCAGGAACGTTATGTCGAATGCTTGCGTGAAGTGGGAGCCGAAGTCGTGGCTCGTGCCGGCCTGCAGCGCCCGGCCGTCGCCCATCAGCGCCTCGATGGTGTACGTCTCGGCGGCTCCCGGAAAGCGCTCGCTCGCGGTCTTGACTCCCGGTATGACCGGGATGGCCAGGTCCTCCTGGACGAACTTCCGGTACACGTCGAGCATCAGGAGCGTCCGCTCGGTCGCCTCCTCGGGGGTCGCGTGCAGGGTGTGCCCCTCCTGCCACAGGAACTCGGCGGTCCGCAGGAAGAGGCGCGTGCGCATCTCCCAGCGGACGACGTTCCCCCACTGGTTGATCAGGAAGGGCAGGTCGCGGTAGCTCTGCGCCCACTTCGAGTACATGTGCATTATGATCGCCTCGGACGTGGGTCGCACGGCCAGCCTCTCCTCGAGCGCCTCGTCCCCGCCCTGAGTCACCCACGCGACCTCCGGGTTGAAGCCCTCGACGTGCTCGGCCTCCTTCGCGAGCAGGCTCTCCGGGATGAACAGCGGGAAGTACGCGTTCTCGACGCCCGTCGCCTTCAGCCGCGCGTCCAGGTGGCTCTGCATGTGCTCCCACAGCGCGTAGCCGTAGGGGCGGATCACCATGCAGCCTCGCACCGGGCTGTAGTCCGCCAGCTCCGCGGCGAGCACTACGTCGTTGTACCAGGCTGCGAAGTCCTCGCTCCTGGACGCTATCTCAGCGCGGCCGGTATTCGTCCTCTCCTTCGTCATCCTCACTCCATCTCTGATGGTATGGTCTCCTCCCGGCTCGAAAGTCGCCCCACTGCTCCGGGCAGCTCCGAGAGGTGCCGCAGGACCACGTCGGCCCCTTCCTCCGGTGGCGCCTCGCCCGACGGGGCGTACCATATCGTCCTAAGGCCCGCGGCCCTCGCGCCGAGCACGTCGAACCTGTAGCTGTCCCCCACGTGCACGGCCTCGGCTGGCTCCGCCCCCAGCGCCTCGAGCGCCGCCTGGTAGAACCTCGGGCTCGACTTGTAGTACCCGACGTCGGCGGACGTAAACACGCCCCGGAAGCAGCCCTCGATGCCCGAGCCCTCCAGGCTCCAGCGGAGGAAGTCCGCACAGAGCGCGTTCGAGACGATCCCGAGCACGTAGCCGCGGGCCGCGAGCTCACGCACCGCCTCGACCGCCCCCGGGATCTCCCTGCCCGGCCGGTACGCCCGGCGCTGCAGGTCCGAGAGTATCTCCGTCGCGTCCTCCGGCACCGCGAGCCCGAGCGCGTCGAACGTCCTGCGCAGCCCCTCCTCCGCGCTCACCTCCAGGCCCGAGGCATGTACCTCGAGCCGTACGGCCCGGTACGCCCTCGCGGCCGCGTCGAGCACGCCGTCCGGCGCCGGCTGCCCTCGCTCGGCGAGCACCTCAAGCACCGCCGGAGCGAGCCTGTACGCCTCCAGATCGAACCACTCCCTGGCCGCGTACAGCGTGTTGTAGAAGTCGAGCAGGACGGTCGTGATCACGCTCAGAATTGTATCAGACGCGAGAGGGCGCTACGCGAAGCGGGCGGGGGAGAACGCCGAGAGGTCGAGGGATATCGGCAGGCCCTGCGCCATGGCTGCGGCGAGGTAGCCGCAGTAGGGCCCGAGCTGCAGGCCGTGGGCCCCGAGGCCGGAGACTATGTACGCGTTCTCCACCCCTGGCACGGGGCCGATCACCGGCAGCCCGTCGGGGGAGACCGGCCGGAAGCCGATCCTGAACTCGCCGATCTGCGCGCTCGCCAGGCCCGGAGCTATCCTGAGCGCCTCGCTCAGCACCTCCTGTACCCCGCCGGCGGTGGTGCTGTAGTCGAACCCCACGCCGTCCTCGCGCGTCGCGCCCGCGACGACCCGGTTCTGGGGGAAGGTCAGCAGGTAGTGCGAGTAGAAACCCACGACGATGGGCCAGGAGGCGGTGCGGGTGTCGGGCACCGTGAGGTGGGCTATCTGCCCGCGCTGCGGCCGGACGGGCACGTAGGCCCCCGCGGCGCCGAGCGAGTCCGTCCAAGCCCCGCTCGCGATGACGACCGCGCTCGCGAACACGAGCCTTCCCGCGACCCTCACCCCCACCGCGCGGCCGCGCTCGACGACTAGCTCCGCCGAGCCGCGCACGAGCGAGGCGCCGCGCCGGCCCGCGCCCTGCAGCAGGGAGTCCCGCAGCTTCCGGCCGTCCACCCGCCCCGCGCCCGAGGCGTAGATGGCACCGTGGAGCCTGCGGATGGGCGGGAAGAGGGACTCGGCCTGACGAGCGTCGAGCAGGTGGATGTCGCCCACAGCCGGGGCCCCGGCCTCGCGCCGCTGCTTGATGATGCGGAGCACGTTCGGAAGCCTCCTCGCCTCCTCCTCGCTCACGGCGACGTGCAGCAGGCCGCACGTCTCGTAGCCGAACTCGCGGACTCCGTCCTCGATCAGCTCCCCCTTGAGGCGGTCGTAGAAGCCGACGGCGTGAAAGGCAAGCGGGAAGTACGGATCGGGCGGCCCGAGGTCCGTGCCCGGAGAGACTATGCCCGCTCCGGCGGCAGTGGCCTGTCCCTCGTCCTGCCGGTCCACCAGCGTGACGCGCGCGCGGTCCCGCGCCAGATGGTACGCGGCGCTCGCGCCGGCAACTCCCCCGCCGATGACCACCACGTCGTTCACGCGCAACACCTTTCCGCCTCACTGCCCGGCCGCGGTCCCGGCCGGCTTGCGCTGCCTCGCCCGCGCCAGGAGCTCGTCCGCACTCCTCAGCGACCTCTCCGTGACCGGCAGACCGCCGAGCATCGCCGCGAGCTCCGCGCGCACCTCCTCGTCGGTGACGAGCTCATCCACCCGTGTGCTCGTGCGCTCTGCCTCCATCTGCTTCGCGATCCTGTAGTGGGCATCGGCGTAGGCCGCCACCTGCGCGAGGTGGGTGATCGTTATCACCTGGTGATCTCGGGCGAGCCCATACAGCTTCTCCCCCACGACGCCGCCGCTGCGCCCGCCGACGCCCACGTCCACCTCGTCGAAGATGAGGGTCGGCGTCTGGTCCGCCTCGGAGAGCACGCTCCGCAGCGCGAGCATCACGCGCGAGGTCTCTCCC
>CADDYR010000116.1 GCA_902810765.1 Chloroflexota bacterium | reverse complement strand
GTCCAGTCGCCGTCGTCGCGTGCGATCTGCTCGGCTAGGAGCCAGTCGACCGCTCGGGTGAGCGCTGGGTGGTCGGGCTCGAGTCCTGCCTGACGCAGCGCGAGCACGGCCCAGGCGGTGTCCCAGACCGGCGACATGCACGCCTGGAGCCTCCAGCCCTCCTCGTCCGAGACCGCGAAGCGCTCGAGCCCCTCCAGGCCCCGGCGCATCACCGGATGGTCGAGCCCCATCCCCTCGAGATGGAGGGCGATCAGCGAGTACACCCACGGCGGCTGGATGCCGCCCCAGCTCCCGTCCGCCTCCTGGTGGTCCACGATCCAGTCGGTCAGGAGCTCGCGCGCCCTTCGCCTGCCCGGCTGCCGCGGCAGGCGCTCGTACGCCTTGAGCAGCCTGTCCAGCCACCAGAACGCCCCCCGCCCGGCACCCGGAACAGGGCGCGCTCGGTGCCCGGCACGATCAGCTCCCGCAGGGACACCCCGAGCGGGCGTCTCGGCCGCCTCGAGAGCACGATCAGGAGCGGGGCGATTGTGCCACGAGCCCAGCACGCGAAGTCGTACAGGTTCAGCGGGACGCTCGGCGGGAGGTACACCAGCTCGGGCGGCATGCTCGGGATGCCCTCCCAAGGGTACTCGCCGAACAGCGCGAGCCAGATCTTCGTGAACACCCGGGCCCGTGCCACTCCGCCCTGCTGGCGGATCACTCCGAGCGCCCGCGCCATCGGCTCGCTTGAGGGGTCCACTCCCAGCACCTTGAGCGCGACGTACGCCTCGATAGTCGTGCTGAGGTCGGCGGGGCCGTCGAAGTACAGCGCCCACGAGCCGTCCTCGCGCTGGCTGCGGAGGATGTGCCGCGCGGCGCCCTCGCAGATCGGGTCGAGCCCGATCCCCAGAAACCGCATGAGGAGCACGTGCTCGGCCGTCATCGTCACGTTCGTCTCGAGCTCGCCCACCCACCAGCCCTCGGGGGACTGGCGCTCGAGGAGCCACAGCACGCTCCGTTCGAGAGCCGTATCGCCAGTCATGACACCTCCGTTCGAGATACGATCGCTCTCGCCGCCGTGCGCCCGCTGCGCACGGCGGACTCCATCGTCGCGGGCCATCCGGTGTCCGTCCAGGCACCGGCTATGAACAGGGCGGGGTCGCGGGTCCGGGGTCCCGGGCGGCGCAGGCCCGGAGCAGGCACGAAGGTCGCCTCGGGGTCACGGGTGGCCACGCCGCGCCTCAGCCTCGCGCGGGAGAGGGAGGGCAGCGCCGCAGACAGCTCGCGCTCGCACAGCTCGACCAGCTCGCCCTCGGGGCGTGACACGAGCTCTCCCGCCGCGCTGAGGCTGCAGCAGAGGTAGCCGGGGGCCTTCTGGAACACCCACTGCACCGGCGAGTCCAGCAGGGCCACGAAGTCCACTCCGAGCTCGGCGCGGTCGTACCACAGGTGGACGTCCACTATCGGCTCGCTCCGGAACTCCTCCAGCCTGCCGAGCCCGAACCGCGCGGGATCGCCCAGCAGGCGCGCCAGGGTTCGGGGCGGCACGGCGAGCACGACGAAGTCGGCGCGCACCTTCCGCCCGTCGCTCAGGCACACACCCCGGACTGCGCCGTCCTCGACGAGCGGTCCGGTCACCGCGCTCCGCAGGTGAACCCCGCCCGCGCGCCTCGCAGCCTCCTCCGCGATCCGCGCGAGCGGCACCCTGGAGAACCCGATGCACGCCGAGCGCGGGCTTTCGGCGAAGGCGGTCGAGATCACGAAGAGCGCCGAGTCCGCCGAGACGTCCTCGAGCGGTGCGTTGAGCGCGGGCACGAGGAACGGCTCCCAGAAGGCCCGCCTGGCCTCCTCGCCCTGGCCGTGCCGACGGAGCCAGTCCGCGAAGCTCCCCTTAGCGCCGTTCCGCCTCCGGGCCTCGGCTATCCCCCTCGCCACCTGCAGCTTCGCGGGCCAGCCGAGGTAGCGGTAGCCGAGCAGCGCGGGCAGGAGGTGGTACGGCGCGGGCCAGCTCCGGGCGCGCAGCAGGCTCGGCCGATCCCCACGCCTCAGCATCAGCACCTCGAAGCGCTCCTGCAGGTACAGCTCCGAGGACATCCCGACGCGCCCCACGAAGTCGAGGAACTCAGAGCAGCACCCCAGGTACACGTGCTGCCCGTTGTCTATCTCCGCGTCGCCGACGGTGAACGAGGTGGCCTTGCCCCCGAGCAGGCGGCTTCGCTCGAAGACCTCTACGTCGAAGCCCGCGTCCGCCAGCTCGAGCGCGGCGCTCAGCCCCGCGAGCCCGGCGCCCACCACCGCTACAGAGCCCTTAGCCATGCCCTCACCATCACGCCGAGCTTCGCGCGGTTCGAGAGCGAGACCCTGCGGCTGAGCGGCAGGCAGGGGTCGCGCTCGATCCTCTCGAGGATGCGCTGGTAGATCCCGGCCATCGTGAGCACGCAGGCCGCCGAGGAGGTGGGGACGAGCTCGGCGACCCGGACGCCCGAGGCGAACAGCCTGCGCGCTCGCTCGACCTCGAACCGCACGAGGCCAGCCCACCCCTGCCCCGCGTCACCACACGACAGGCTGGCGGCGAGGCGGGGCTCGGAGATGCCGAAGCGCTCGAGCTCGTCCTGGGGCAGGTAGACCCTCCCGAACTCCAGGAAGTCCTCGCGCACGTCCCGCAGGATGTTCGTGAGCTGCATCGCCAGGCCCAGGTCGCTGGCGTGGTCGAGCGCCCGGGGGTCCCGAAAGCCGAAGATCCTGACACACATCCGGCCGACCGACGATGCCACGAGCCCACAGTACTCCCTGAGGTCCTCCCAGCTGGGGTACCTGTTGCGCTCGAGGTCCATCTGGGCGCCGTCTATGATCTGCTCCGCCTCCTCTGTCGGGATCCGGTAGCGCCTCATCGCGCGCTCGAGCACCATCATCACCGGATCGTCGTGCGTGGCCTCGCGGTGCAGCCGCTCGCGATGGAGGCTCAGGCGTGCCGGGGCGTCGTGTACTTCCGCCCGGTCCGCCGCGTCGTCCACCTGTCGCGCGAAGTCGTACAGGGCGTAGATCGCGATGCGCTTGTCTCGGGGCAGGGCGACGAAGCCCCAGTAGAAGTTGGCGGCCTCCCGTCGCGCCATCAGCGCGCAGTATCGCTCCGCGTCCTCGACGGAGGGCTCAGCGGACACTGCCATCGCGAGACCTCCCGACCGCTTCCGCGCTCGCGCGGGCGAGGAGCGCGAGCTTCTCCCTGGCCGGCACGGTGGGGCGCACGAGGTCGGTCCGATATCCGGTCGCCGCGATGGCCCGCAGGATCGCCTCGCCCCCCAGGTGGTACAGCGACAGCTGCAAGCGCAGGCGGCCGCCCACGCTCGCCTCGAGCGCGCGGCCCGACCCGAGCAGGCGCCTCGCGCGCCCGCACATCGCCCTGACGGCGCCCGCGGTGCCCAGCGCCTCGATCTCCGGCCGGAGCAGGTACGTCCTGCCCTTCCGGCGGTCGACGGCCACGTCCTGCGCGAAGTTCGCCAGCTGCAGGCCGATGCACACGTCGTCGGAGAGCGCCTCGCGCTCGGGCGACCACGCCCCGAACAGGCGCAGCACGAGACGGCCCACGGGCGCCGCGGAGAGCTGGCAGTAGGCCCGCAGCTCCTCCCAGGTGTCGTACGTCGCGACCCTCTGGTCCTGCAGGTTGGCCTCGATCAGGTCGAGGAACGGCTGCTTCGGAAGCCGGAACGTCCTGATCGTGTCCGAGAGGGCGATCAGGACCGGGTGCAGGGGCAGAGGGGTGTCCGAGAAGCACCGCTCGAGGTCCTCGCGCCAGAGCTCGAGCCGCTCGGTGGCGTGGCAGTCGCTCTCGTCGCCGAGGTCGTCGGTGGTGCGACAGAAGGCGTAGACCCTGTGGAGGTGTCGGCGCAGCGCAGGCTCGGCCAGCCAGGAGGAGACCCAGAAGTTCTCGTAGTGGTGTCGTGTGAGATACCTGCAGTAGGCGTCGCCAAGCTCGAGCCCGGTGGGCGCTGTCACCGTCGAAACCCCTTACGCACACGTAGCTTACCCGAAAAGGGCTCTCGAAGGAAACCCCCTCTGTTCCAGCGGGCCGTCCGGATCGGGCTAGGGGAGCAGGGAGGCGATGGTGACGGCGAGGACGGCACCGAGCGCGAGGTAATCCTCGCGCGACAGCGGCCCCTCGTGCAGCAGCGTGCGGCGCGAGCCCGAGCCGTAACCCCGCGACTCGAGCGCGACCGCGAGCTCGGATGCGCTGCGCATCGTTCCCTGGATCAGCGGCACGATCAGCGCGGTGAGGCTGCCGAGCCTCTCCCTCGCCCCGCCGCTCGCAAAGTCAGCCCCCCGTGCCGACTGCGCCCTCACCAGCCACTCCGCCTCGTCCGCGAGGGTCGGGACGAACCGCAGAGCGATCAGCACCATCAGCGCGAACTCGTCCACCGGCAGACCCACCCGGCGCAGCGGCGAGAGCAGCAGGCTCATCCCCTCGATCAGCGCGACGGGCGTCGTCGTCATCGTGAGCAGGAGCGCGAGGCAGAACAGCACCGGAAAGTACACGAGCAGCGCCATCAGCAGCCACACACCGTCGTAGGTGACGACCACCGGCCCCACCGCGAGCGAGCCGCGCTCCCCCCACACGAGCCACAGCCCGACGCCCTCTCCGACGGCGAGCAGCCCGACGGGCACGCGCGCTCGCCGGAACCAGCGGCTCCCGCGGACCCCGACCGAGGACTTCGCCAGAGCCAGATACGCCGCAGGTATCGCCAGCCCCGCGATCAGCACGAGCCGCGCGGTCGGGTACGGGACGTGCCACGGCCCGTAGGCGTGCAGGGTGCGGCCGACGGTGAACATCAGCGCGGGCACGACCCCGAACGCGGCGGGCAGGAGCGGCAGCCACATCCTGCGGGCGAGCACACCCGGCGGCACGCCCGAGAGCCGGATCGCGCAGCCCGCCAGCACCAGCGCCACGTGGTACGGGACGAAGTGCCACATGTGACGGTTCGCTAGCGTGAGGTACACGACGAGCCAGAGCATCAGGAGCAGCTTCGTCCGGGCGCGCAGGCGGTGCAGCAGCCCCTCCCCAGGGTGGTACACGCCGAGCGCGAGGTTACTGAACACCCTGCCCGCCCCCCGGCTCGTGCCCGTTCCCGCGGGCCCTCAGGATCGCGTCAAAGGCCGAGTCGAGCGAGAGGGCGTCGTGCGGCAGGTCGAGCCCTCTCGCCCGCAGGATCGCGAGCAGCTCGGATATCGGCGGCGGCCTCAGCCCCCACCTGAGCAGCGCCTCCGGCTGCGCGAACACCTCCCTCGGCGCGCCCTGCATCACGAGCCTGCCGTAGTGCATCACGTAAGCGCGGTCGGCGAGCGCGGCGACCTCCGCCATGTCGTGCGACACCACCACGACTGTGATGCCCCGGTCCCGCCTGAGCCGCCGGAGGTATCCGTACAGCTCCGAGCGGCCCTCCGCGTCGAGCCCCACCGTCGGCTCGTCCAGCACGAGCACCTGGGGCTCCATCGCGAGCACCCCAGCGATCGCCGCGCGCCGCATCTGCCCGCCGCTCAGCTCGAACGGCGAGCGCTGTCCGTGCTCGCGCGCCGAGAGCCCCACGGCCTCGAGCGCGGCACTCACCCGCGCCCGGACCTCCGCCTCCGTGATCCCCAGGCGCCTCGGGCCGAACGCGACGTCGGCGTACACGGTGCGCTCGAAGAGCTGCCTCTCGGGCGACTGGAACAGCATCCCCACTCGCCTGCGCAGCTCGGACAGGCTCACGTCTTTCGAGCCCACGTCCAGCCCGTCCACGATCACGGCTCCGCTCGTCGGCCTGAGCAGGCCGTTGAAGTGCTGCACGAGCGTCGTCTTCCCCGAGCCCGTGATCCCGATTATCGCCACGGTGCTGCCGCGCTCGATCTCGAGGCTCACGTCCCTGACCGCCGTCACGGTCATCGAGCCGGAGCGATACGTGTGCGTGAGATTCCTGGTGACGATCAGCGCATCCGTCACCGCGCGATCCCCCTCGCGAGCGCCTCGACGGTCAGGGAGTCCGGCGAGAGGGGCAGCCCGGCCGAGCGCAGGCGCGCGGCGAGCTCGACCTGCTCCGGCACCGCCAGCCCCAGCTGCCTCAGCCGCTCCAGGTCCCACAGCACCTCTTCCGGTGGGCCGTCCATCACGAGCCTCCCGCCGTCCACCACCGCCACCCTGTCGGCGAGCGCCACCTCCTCGAGCAGGTGGGTCACCTGCACGATCGCGAGCCCGTACCTGCGCCTCAGCGCGTGCAGCAGGCGCACTACCTCGAGACGGGAAAGCGGGTCGAGCATCGCCGTCGCCTCGTCCGCGACGATGGCACGCGGCCTGAGGGCGAGCACGCCCGCGATCGCCACCCTCTGCTGCTGCCCGCCCGAGAGCTTGTGCGGCGGCAGGTCGCGCAGATCCGCGATCCCGACGGCCTCCATCGCGCGCTCGACCCTCTCGCGTATCACCGGCCCCGGCAGCCCGCGCTCGGCCAGCGCCCAGGCCACGTCGTCCTCGACTACCGTCGCCACTATCTGCTGCGCGGGCTGCTGGAACACCATCCCGACGACGTCCCGCACCTTGCGGCGCTCTTCGGGGTCGCGGGTGTCCAGCCCCTCGACGACCACTCTGCCCCTGTCCGGCACGAGCAGGCCGTTGAGGTGCCGGGCGAGCGTCGTCTTCCCGCCGCCGTTGCGCCCCAGCACCACCACGTACTCGCCCGCCGCGACCTCGAGGCTCACGTCGTCGAGCGCGATCCGAGGACCGTAGGAGTAGCTCACGCGCTCGAGCTCGATCAGCGCGCGGGTCACGTCCTCGCCCTCCCCGGAACTGGCAGGCCCAGGCGCCGACCGTGGCGGGCGAACAGCCGCACGGCACGGGCGATGAGCCGCTCGAGCCTCTCTCCCGGGAACGCGCGCACCCGATATCCGAGCGCCCTCACAAGGCTGTTCGTCACGTAGTACGCCACGATCACGACCGGCCAGGAGGATACCCAGAGGTAGCCCAGGAGGAACGCGGCCCAGCGCCTCTCCAGGAGCGCGAAGAGCGGTGGGAGAGAGGGCCGGGCGCTCCCCTCCCACCAGCCTCCCCGCCCCACGTGCTGCGCGACGAACGCGGCCGTTCCCTCCGCCGACACGAGCAGCTGATGGATCTGCCGGTGTATGTCCGCCATCGGCAGGCCGCTCAGCCAGAAGAAGAACAGGAAGAACACGAAGTTGAACACCGCGAGCCCGCTGACCCCCAGTAGCAGGATGGGCACGTGGCGCAGCCGGTGGCGCATCGCCCAGCCGAGGAACAGGCCGCCCGTCGCCGCCTCTAGCGCCAACACGACGAGGTGCGAGCCGGTCATCACCCCGACGACGAACAGGGCCACGCAGGCGCCCATCACGCCCACGTACAGTCCCCGCCTGAGCACGAGCACCGCGAAGAGTGCGGGCACGGGCACGAGGAAGAGGCCGCCCACGACGGGCAGGTACAGGGTGAGCAGGAGGAACAGCGCGGCGACGTCGGCGAGCAGAGCCCCCTCCGCGATCTCTATGGCGCTGAGTCTGTGGAGCATGGCCCTCCCCGCCGTCCGCATGTGGATACCGGCCGCTGAAGGGCGGCCGCAATACCAGTATAGCCCGAGGCGTCCGGCTCGGATACAGCCTCGGCGATACGAGGCGCTTGACTCGCGACGGATATGTAGGTATCCTACAGAAAACTTGCGTGTCGAGTCTTTTGAGGAGGTGAGCACGATGACCACGCAGTCCACGATACCCGGATACACGTACGGCAGCCCGGACAACCCCCCGTCCCCCGTCTCGATGGACGACCTGGCGAAGCTCGAGGGGGCTCTCCTGTTCACCGAGGAGGATGTGCAGGCGCTGCGGAACGCGGGCGACATCCTCGTGCCCCAGACCGATGCCATCCTGGACGTCTGGTACGGCTTCGTGGGCTCGCACGACTTCCTCCTGAGCTACTTCGCCGACGAGGAGGGGCCGAGGGCCGATTACCTGAGCAGGGTGCGCGCGAGGTTCGGCAAGTGGATCGAGGACACCTGCCGCGCGACCTACGACGAGACCTGGCTGTCGTACCAGCAGGAGATCGCCGAGCGGCACTACACGAGGAAGAACCAGACGGACGGCGGGGCGGCCGAGGGCACGCCACCGATAATCAACTGGCGCTACATCAACGCGCTGGTCTATCCGATCTACGCGACTGTGCGCCCGTTCCTCGAGAAGGGCGAGAGCGACCCGGAGGCGGTCGAGAGGATGCATCAGGCGTGGCTGAAGGCGGTGCTCCTGCAGAGCACGCTCTGGGCTCTGCCGTACATGAGGGAAGGGGCCTGGTAGGGGGTTGGACAGGCTGACGACGGCGCTGCTGCGCATCGGGCAGGCCACCCGCGCGATCTCGCTCGAGGAGGCGCGCGAGTCCGGCCTGACGCCGGTGCAGGCTCAGACGCTGCTGTTCGTGAGGCGCACCAAGAGCTTCGCCACTACCGTGGGCAATCTCGCCCGTGCCCTCGGCTCGACCCACGCGAGCGCGGTGGGCGTCGTGGATGTCCTCGTCGGGCGCGGGCTGCTCGCGCGGGAGCAGAGCGCCGAGGATCGGCGCAGGACGCTGCTGCGCCTCACACCCGAGGGAGAGAAGGTCTGCCGGAGGCTGGTGCGCTGGGGCCACCTGCTCGAGGAGTCGCTCTCCGGGCTCTCGGAGGAGGAGCGCGCGGCGCTCGAGCGGGGGCTCGGCGCGGTGGTGTGGAGCCTTCGGGCAGCGGGTCACCTCGAGGTCGCGGAGCCGTGCAGGGGGTGCGTCTACTTCGAGGAGGACGCCGCCCCGGGATCTGCCGAGCCCCACCACTGCCGCCTGATCGAGCGGTTCATCTCGGAGGAGGAGGCGCTCAGGGACTGCCCGGAACATACACCGGCCGACCTGCGCCCAGAGCCGAGCCCCGAGCGGGGGTAAGGGGGGACGAGGCGGTCGGATTTCGGGTCCGACCGCCTCACCCTATCCGCACAGACGCTACTCTGCCCGAGCGCGCTGACTCGATCGCCGCCCGGATCACGGCGACGTTGAGCATGCCCCGCTCGCCCGAGATCACCGGCTCTCCTCCCGAGAGCACGCAGTCCGAGACGTGCTCGACCTGGGGCTCGTACACCACGATCGCCCCGAGCTCCTGCCGCTCCTCCTCGCCGTCCCGCAGGAGCCTGAGGTCGCCCGAGAACTCCCTGCCGAGCCACGCCGAGCTCTGTAGCCGGCCCTCGGAGCCCACAATCTCGAGATCGTTCTGCCCGCAGTTGAAGTTCGACTCGAGCACGCCGTGGGCTCCGGACTCGAACCTGAAGAGAGAGGTGGTGCTGTCCTCAGCGGCGTAGTGGTGGACGCGGTGGTCGAGGAACGCCGCGACCTCCGATATCGGCCCCACCACGCTCTGGAGCACGTCTATCGCGTGCACGCCCATGTCGAACAGCGGCCCTCCGCCCTCCTCCGTCGGGTCGGTCTGGCGCCAGTAGCCCCGCGGCGGGGAGTCGAACGACGCGCCGATGCGCGCCTCGATCACCTCGCCGATGGCCCCCTCGGACACCAGCTCCCGCGCCCGCGCAACGGGCGGCGACCAGTGGGTGCAGTGCGCCACGGCAAGCACCGTCCCTGCCTCGCGCGCGGCCCGGATCATCGCGACGCACTCCTCGACCGTCGGAGCCATCGGCTTCTCCACGATCACGTGCAGGCCCCTGCGCGCGGCGGCGACCGCGAGCGGCGCGTGCTGCTTGTTCGGCGTGACGATCGCCACCCCGTCCACCCGGTCGTTCTCGATCGCCTCGATCGAGGTGTACGCGAGCGGAGCGCCCAGTCGCTCGGCCGTCTGCCGTGCCCGGTTCGGGTCGCGGCTCACGACCGCGACGAGCTCCGCGTTGCGCGCGAGCCGGATTCCACGAGCGATCCAGTCGGTCGCAAACGCGCTCGTGCCCACGAGCGCCCAGCTCACCCTATCCACCGCGTCCACCTTTCCGTGCTGTCAGCTAATCGGAGCCTGCCGCGGGCTGCGGGGCCCTCCGGCGCTCCGGCCTGACGATCAGCCCCTCCAGCTCGGGCGACCGCCGGATGTTGTACTGGACCTCGAACGAGCCGAACAGGTCCAGATACTGCTCCAGCAGCCGGGTCATCAGGAAGCGCTCCCGAACGGTCTCCCGCGCCCTGCGGCCCATCTCGTCCCTGAGCTCCGGATCGCGCAGGAGGGCGACGATGCGCACAGCCGCCTGCTCCACCGAGCTCACGAGGAAGCCGTTCTCCCCGTCCTCGATCTGGTAGCGGATGCCACCGGTGTTTCCGCCGATGACCGCCTTCCCCTTCCACATCGCCTCGGCCACCGTCAGCCCGAAGCCCTCGCGTATGGACTTCTGGAGCACCACGTCCGCCTTGCGCTGCAGCGCGTTCACCAGCGCGGTGTCCTCCTGAGTGAGCAGCACGATGCGGTCGTCCTCGCGCGCGTAGTGCAGGAGGGACTCGTACACCTCGGGCCCCTCGGGGTCGTCGGTGGCGACGTTACCGAGGAGCACCAGCCTGCAGTCCACCTCCTCCCTCGCGAGCCTGTAGGCCCGAATCACGCCCTCGGGGTCCTTCCAGCGGTCGAACCGCGAGACCTGCGTGATGATCGGCAGGTCGGTCGGTATCTCGTATCGCCTGAGCCGCTCCTCGACCTCCGCCTCGCTCAGCTCGCGGTTGGTGATCGAGAACGGGTCTATCGCGGGCATGAAGAACAGCTGCGGGATCTCGAGATGCTGGGCGTACTCGGGAATGCTCATTATCGCCGCGTCGTACTGCTCGACGTACTGCCGCAGGTAGGCCCACAGGCCGGGGTCAGGGCGCGAGAGGTCGACGTGGCATCGCCACACCCACGGGCCGGTGTGGCGGTAGCACTCGACCATCGGCAGGGGCTGCGGGTCGTGGATGATGACGAAGTCGTGGTCGAGCACGTTTCGGATCGCGTTCTCGTACACGAACTGCTCGTAGATGTCCACCTTCAGGTCGGTCATGCGTATCTTGCCGCCCTGCAGCGCGTTGTGCATCTTCTTCGTCACGCTGAAGAAGTCGGGCGGGCCGTGGACTATCCGCCACTCCGTCCTGATGCCCAGGCTGGCCATAAGCAGGGTGAGGGAGGAGAGAAGCACGGACACCCCGCCGCCGTAGTAGGTGGAGTTGATGTGGACCACCTGCGCCCCCTGGAGCGGCTTCGCCTTCTCCCGAATCCGCTCGGCGGCCTCCTCGCCGATCAGGGGCACGTAGTCCTCTACATCTATGGGTCTCTGGCGCTTCATATCAGACCTCGTCCCAGGTCCTATGCAGGTACTCGAGCGCTCTCCGCGCGTCGTCGAGGCTGGACCACCTGCACTCGATGCTGATGCGACGGTCGTAGCCCGAGCGCTTGAGCGCGGCGAGGTAGTCTCGGACGGCCGTGCCGGACGTCTCCGGCAGGGGCAGCTGGCGCGTGTCGTGCGTCGAGACGTGGACGTGAGCCAGCACGTCCGCGGCAGCGCCGGTCGCCTCGAACGGCTCGTCCTCCTTCGCCACATGATAGATGTCTGAGAGGAGGCGGACGTTCGGGTGGCTCACCCGGCGCACCACCTCCCTGCCCTCCGCGACCGTGTTGAGCAGGTTGGTCTCGCCGCTGTTCAGGGGCTCGAGCGCAATCGTGATGCCGTGCCTCGAGGCCACGTCTCCCGCCCTGGCGCACGCCTCGTCGAACTGCTCCCACGCGGTGTCCATTGCCCACCCCTCGGGCACCCGGCGCGAGCCGCCGCTGCCGAACACGACCACCTCCCCGCCGAGCTCGGAGGCCCGCGAGTACGCCGTCTCCAGGTACCTCTCCATCGCGTCCTGGTCCGCCTCGGGGCCGACGACGGCGATCTCGGGAGGGAGCATCACGTTCCACGCCTCCGGCCTTACGCTCAGCCCGCGCGCGAGCTCGAGCAGCTCGCGGTACTCATCGTCGCTCATCGAGCCGACGGTGCTGCGCATCGGCCACTCGACGTAGTCGAAGCCGAGGCGCGCGACGGCGGCGGACTCCCCTGGCGGCACGCAGATTCCAAACCTCAACCGATGGCTCCAATCGTACTTCAGCGGTCCGGCGACCGGTCCGATTCGTCGGGCAGGGTGGGGTGGGAGGCGAGGTGGTCCATGTA
>CADDYR010000115.1 GCA_902810765.1 Chloroflexota bacterium | reverse complement strand
GCTCGAGCCCGAGCAGCCGCCCCCCACCGGGGTCTCCCGCGACCACCAGACCGTCTCCTAGCCTCTCTATATAGGGCATATCTACAACTTCAATGGTGTGGGAGAAGTGAGGGCCTGCGGATATATCAACACGACTAACGAGAATTGCTGAGGGTGGGCCGATGAGGTACGTACTGATCGGGTTCATGCTGATCTTGTTGTTCTCGGCAGCGATGCTGATCCGGATGCAGGCACGTATCTCGCCGAGAGTCGGCGTCGGTCTGGGCACGCAGCCAACAGCGATGCTGGGAAGGCCCAATCCCGTACCCAACCCCACTATCCTTACGATACCTACTGTCCACGCCCCAGAGGTGCCCGTGAGCGGGGCAGTGGTGACCAAGGATCAGGCGATATCTCTGGCTCGTGCAGACGCCCGTAACATGGGCGAAGCCAATCCGATGCTGATTGATGCCATCCTTACTACCCAAGGGGATGCCAGAGAGCGTTTGAGAGGCCCCGATGGCACCGCCGCCGATGGACCAGAGCCGCGTGCGTCGGGTATCTCCGATAACGGTGCTGTTTGGCTCGTTCGCATGAGTGGGAGCTTCCGCCCGGACGATTATCCGGGAGGATGGGGGCCCACTCCCACCCCGAAGCCAGGAATAATGGTCGTGATCGTCAACGCAGCTGATGGTCATGAAATCGCTCACGGGATCCTCCCCGAAGGCTTCCCGTTGCGGTGACAGCATCCCAGATACTTGCCAACTGGATCGAGGACCGCCGGCGTTGCCCGTAACATGGGTGCCAATCCCGCCTCGCGTTCCTGACACTTTTGTCGTCAATACAGAGGCTTGCCGGCCCTCGCCCCCCACCGGGGTCTCCCGCGACCACCAGACCGTCTCATAAACCATCCGCCACCCTTTCTACACCAGATATTGACCCTCGGGACTGATAACTATACAGTAACTCCACAAAGGATGGGGTTGAGTGGATGGCGCGCGGCGACCCTCGTGTGGAGGGTAGCAAGGCTGTGACAGGCAGAGCTGGGATGCAATGTCTCCGGCCACTTACGGCAGGCGGGATGCGCTCGGTTCCGAAGGTCGTCGCCGCTGTGGTCGCGGCTCTCCTGCTGTTGTGGGCGGCTGTCGTACTCGTGGACGACAGCCTGTACTTCGCAGTGCTCGCCCCCCAGGCTCACAGCGGGGTCGAGGCGATGGGAGCCCTGGCACGGCTGTTCGCAGCGCTCGTTCTCTTCATGTTTCCTCTGGAGCAATCGGCCAGCCGATTTCAGTGGACCGCGCTCGGTCTGGTCGTGCTCGGTCTCGGTTCCCTCATGTTCGGATACCTCGAGCCCGCGCTCAGGCTCTCCACCGATCTCAACACGTCCATGTATGCCTCGCTCGTCACCCGCAGCGCGGCGGGGTTGGCCTTCGTCATGGCCTTCGCTCCCTCGAGACCCCGGCCCTTGTCGTGGCGGTCGACGATCACGCTCCTAGCCATCTTTGCTTTCCTCTCCCTTACTCTCGTCCGACTGTCCGCACATCTACCAGTTCTGGTCCGGATCGATAGCCTGGAGGCCGCTGCGTCCCGCGGCGAGACCCCACTGCACGGTCTCACGGCCTGGCATTGGGGGTTCTCGCTGGTGCCTCTCGCTCTCTCTCTGTTAGCTGTGTGGGCGGCAAGCCGCCGGGCGCACGAGTCCCGGTTCGATGGCTGGATGCTCGTGGCGATGGTGTTGCTCGCGGGCTCGCAGCTGCACAACCTCTTCTGGCCCTCCGTTTACAGTCCCATCCTGACCACGGCCGACGTCATTCGCCTGATATTCGCGGCCGTAGTGGTTGTCGGGGCCATCATCGAGCTCCGACGAATCGCCGTGGAGCGCTCGGCGATGCTGGTCACCGAGCAGGCGCACTCGCGCAGGCTGACGGAGCTGGCGATGCTGCGGGCCGACTTTACCGCGATGGTGGGCCACGAGCTGGGCAACCCGTTGATGGCGATCCGCGCCCTATCGAACATGATCGCCACCGGAGAGCTCGACAGGGACGAGCAGATCGCGGCCGCCAGATCAATCCAGGCCGAGGCGGAGGCGATCGCCGGCCTGATCACGGACGTCCAGGCCGCTGCCACCACGGAGCAGGAGGGCTTCGCTGTCCGGCTGCGCCCTGTACCGGTGAGCGCGCTCGTGGAGGAGGCGGCCGACTACGGACGCACGCTCCCGGGAGCCCACGCGGTCAGCACGAGGGTGGACGCGCGGGAGATGGTGCTCGCGGACGCGGAGCGTATCGGCCAGGTCCTCCGCAACCTCGTCGGCAACGCCGCCAAGTACTCTCCGGACGGAAGCCCCATCGAGATCGTTGCGGTTCGCAGGGGCGACCGGGTGCGGATCGAGGTCATGGACCGGGGCTATGGGATAGATCCCGATGACCAGCAGCGCATCTTCGAGAAGTTCGGACGGGGGCGAGATCGGAGCGGGAAGGTGGTGGCGGGCGTGGGGCTCGGTCTGTACCTGTCCCGCCGGATCGTCCAGGCCCATGGCTCCGATCTTGTAGTAAAATCCAACCCGGAAGCTGGCTCGACCTTCTCTTTCGATCTGGAGACCGTGCGTTGATTCGGGTGCTGCTGGTCGAAGACCACACGGCGATTCGTCAGCCGATGGCGTTCATGCTGGACCGCGAGCCGGATCTCGCCGTCGTGGGCCAGGCGGCCACGCTCGCGGAGGCCCGCGGGCTGCTCGAGGGCGTGGACCTCGCCATCCTCGATCTCGACCTGCCGGATGGCAGCGGCCTTTCCCTCATCCCCGCGCTTCACCGCGTCAACCCCAATGCGGTCGCGTTGGTGCTCACGGCCAGCAGCAACCGGGTCACCACCGCTCGTGCCGTCGAGGCCGGTGCGGCCGGCGTGATTCACAAGAGCCAGGGGTTGGACGAGGTAATCTCCGCCGTACGCAGGGCGGCGGCCGGCAACTTCCTCTACTCTCCGCGCGAGCTGGTAGAGCTACTGCGTGTTGCCGGCGCGGATCGCGACGAGCGGCGCGCCGCCGAGGCCGCCCTCGGCCGTCTGACCCCGCGGGAGCGCGAGGTGCTGCAGGCACTGGCAGAGGGCCTCAACGACAAGGAGATCGCCGAGCGCCTGCAGATAGAGCCGAAGACGGTGCGGACCCACATGATGAACCTCCTCTCGAAGCTCGGCGTAGACTCCCGACTCGAGGCGCTGGTGTTCGCCGTGCGCCACGGTGCCGTCCGGATTCGCTGACTCGCCTGAATCCTCCCTTCGGCCTGGGACAAATGACCCAGAAAAAGACGGGCTATGTGGCCGATGCCAGTCTGTCTCCCGTTGGCTATCCTTCAGTCATCAGCCGATCTCGCTTTGGAGGGTATCGGGCGGCAGGTGAAGGTCTTGCGGGGAGCGTGGCGCGAGTCCGGAGTCCACCGCTCCATTACAGAAGGCAGCCTATGGGTCGAAGCGGTGCGATGCGCGTAATGATCGCCAACGAGCCCCGCGCTTACAGAGAGGTGATCGCGGCCGCGTTTCAGCGGTTGCGACCCCACGTGGAGGTGTCGGTGGTGGAGCCTGTCGGCTCGGACGAGGCCCTCGCTCGCCTCTCCCCACACTTCGTGATCTGGAGCCGCGCCGACGAGCCTCCCTCTGAGCACCTCGTCGCGTGGGTCAGCCTCTACCCCGGCGGTCGCAACCAGGCCGTTATCAGGCTCGGTCAGGAGCGGCTGTGGGTGGCTGACGTCGAATTCGACCAGCTGCTGTGGTCGCTCGACCGCGCCGATCAGCTCCGTGGGACGTGTTAGCCTTCGCCGCATCCGACCTCACGAGCCTGATACACTCCTCCCCAGCAACCGGGTGCCCACTGGGGCCTGTCCATTCTGAGCCCGCCCCTGCCTGTCATCCTGATCCTATCCGTGTAATTCCGAGATCGCGCCCTCCTTGTCATTCTGATGCGCGAGGCGCGAAGAATCCGCCGCAAGCCCCGTCGCGGAGCTGCTCCCCCATCCTCATTCCATAGACCTTCGGGAGCGTTCCCCCTCCAGATCCTTCGCGGGCGCTCAGGATGACAGGGTGTGAGTGGCTCGGGATGACGGCGGGTAAGGGCTCGCGCGGAAACCGCACTCTATCCCCCCACCATCAGAACGCCGGTATGGGACATTTGTCCCAGAGAAAGATACACGATTTTGCCGACGCGGACGCGTTGCATACTTTTTACACTTGAACCCTGGAAGCGAAGACTCCCGGGCCTGTATCTGGGCACCTGGGCCCGGGAAGAGCGAGTGGTGCAACCGGCCAATGTCCCCATGCGGGGGCGTGGCCGGTTTTTGCTTTAAGGTCCGGTTCGAGTAAGGAGACGGGGTTGGACCCAGACGGCACAAGGCATCTACGGAAACATCTGGTAGCTCACAAGACGGAGGCAATATGAGCAAAATTATGGGAATCAGCTCGCTCAGGATAATTGCGATCCTGGGCATACTGCTGGGGATGCTCGCGCCCATCCTGGGGTCATCTCCGGCTTCCGCGTCTTCGGTGACGTCCGCCTCCTTCACTGGCGGCACAGGCACCGTGACGGTGGGCGGCACCGTCTATGCCAAGCAGGGTGGAGCACTGACTCTAACCGTCAACACCACCTCCGACACCAACTGCGTCATGGTGACCGGCGACCCTTCTGGTAGCCAGACACAGAAGGGCAATGGGAAGGGGCAGTCGAGCTGGACCTTCCAGTTTACGGCCGGCGCGGGCAACGGTCCCGTGACGGTGACGGCTACCGCTTACGACAAGGTGAACCAGAACGGCGTGTGCGCGGGATCGAGCGCGTCCTCTACGGCTTCCTACACGCTCGACAACGCCGGCCCCCAGGTGACCGCGGTCCTCAGCCCCGCGCCGAACGGGGCGGGCTGGGACAACAGCAACATCACGATCAACTGGAGTGCCACGGATGCGGGCTCGGGCGTCGCCAGCGGGCCAACTCCCGCGACCGCGAGCCAGACCACCAACACCTCGGGCACGACGTTCACCTCCAGCGCGACTGATCGGCTGGGCAACACAGGCACCGGCTCTGTGACCGTCAAGCTCGACAAGGAATCCCCGACGATCACCGGCAGCCGCTCTCCGGCAGCCAACTCGTACGGCTGGAACAACACCGACGTCACCGTGAGCTTCACCTGCTCGGACGGTGTCTCGGGCATCAAGAGCTGCACTGGCACTCAGACGGTGAGCGCCGAGGGCACGAACCAGTTGGTCGCCGGCACGGCCGTGGACAACGCCGACAACTCGTCCAGCGCAACCGTGTCCAACATCAACATCGACAAGACCGCCCCGAAGCTGTCGGGTGCCCCTACCACGAGCCCCAGCGGCACCGGCCCGGACGGCACCCAGTGGTATCAGGGCCCCGTGACGATCCGGTGGACGGCCTCGGATGATCGCTCGGGTCTCGATCCGAGCACCATCCCCGCCGACAGCACGATCACCGGCGACGGCAAGGGCCTGGTGGCGACGGCCTCGGTCAAGGACAAGGCTGGGAACCAGACCATCGCGAACAGCCAGGCCGTCAACATCGACCAGATGGCTCCGATCACGACGGCGGATGCGCCTTCGGGCTGGAACAACAAGGCCGTCACGGTCAAGCTCTCGGCCTCTGACAACCTGTCGGGCGTCAAGGCCACCTACTACACGATCAATGGCGGCGCCCAGCAGACGTACGACCCCGCTACAGGCATCGCCTTCAGCTCGAACGGCACCTACACCCTGAACTTCTGGAGCGTCGACTACGCGGGCAACGCCGAGGACAAGACGGCGCCGGGCCACACCGCAACGGTGAAGATCGACCAAACTCCTCCGTCCATCACCGACAGCGAGTCGCCGGCCGCGAACTCCGCCGGCTGGTACAACAGCAACGTCGCGGTGACATTCACCTGCGACGACCAGGGCGGATCGGGTGTGAAGAGCTGCGGCCCGAACGCGACCGTGACGAGCGAGGGACTGAACCAGACCGTCACCGGCACGGCTGTAGACAACGCGGGCAACCAGGCGGCCGACACCGTCTATCTGAACGTCGACAAGACCGCTCCGACGATCACGGGAGCGACGGATCGCGCTGCCAACGCCAATGGCTGGTACAACGCTCCGGTGACGGTCAGCTTCACGTGCGTCGACGGCACCTCGGGCGTCAAGAGCTGCACCAAGCCGGTGACGCTCTCCAGTGACGGCGCCAACCAGTCTGCTACCGGCAGTGCCACGGACAACGCCGACAACAGCTCGAGCGCGACCGTGGGTGGGATCAACATCGACCAGACAGCGCCGAGCCTCTCGGCCAAGGCCACGGCCGATCCGAACGCCAACGGCTGGTACAACGGCGACGTGACCGTCGACTGGAGCTGCAGCGATGCCACCTCCGGCCTGGCGGGCGCCTGCCCGGCCGACAGCACCATCAGCGGTGAAGGAAACAACCTCTCGGCGAGTGCCTCGGTCAGCGACAAGGCTGGCAACACGTCCAACGTGACCGTCAGCGGCATCAAGATCGATCGCACTGCTCCGAGCACGCAGGCGTCCGTGTCGCCGGATGCCCCGCTCACCGGCTGGTACACAGGCCCCGTCCAGGTCACCCTGAACGCGGTCGACAGCCTCTCGGGTGTGGACAAGACCTTCTACAGCGTGGACGACAGTCCTGCTCAGCAGTACAGCGACACCTTCACGTTCGGCCAGGGAGGCAAGCACACGCTCACGTTCTGGAGCACGGACAAGGCCGGCAACACCGAGGACAAGACTGCACCGGGCCACTCCGTCACCATCCAGATAGACAACATCGCGCCGACGATCAAGGGCAGCCGCAGCCCGGACGCCAACAGCTTCGGCTGGAACAACGGCCCCGTCTCGGTGAGCTTCAATTGCTCGGATGCCGAGTCCGGCATCAAGGCCTGCGACGGTGACGCCGTGCTCAGCAAGGAGGGCGCGGGCCAGTCCGTCACGGGCACGGCCACCGACAACGCGAACAACACGGCACAGGCCACGGTCGGCAACGTCAACATAGACCTCACGGCGCCCAACCTGTCCGGCGCGCCCACGACGGACCCGAACGCCAAGGGCTGGTACAACGGCGACGTCACGATCCATTGGACGGCGTCCGATCCGCAGCTCGCCGACGGCAGCGACGGTTCGGGCATCGACCCCAACACCATGCCGAGTGACAGCACGATCACGGGCGAGGGCGCGGGGCTGACGGCGCAAGCCTCGGTCTCCGACAAGGCCGGCAACAGCTCGGGCACCGTCAGCAGCCAGTCGGTCAACATCGACCGCACCAACCCGACGATCTCGAGCTCGCATACCGGTACGGCCAACGCCAGCGGCTGGTACAAGGATGACGTCAAGGTGACCTTCGCCTGTGACGATCCCGCTCCGAAGGACGGCGTGGAGCCTTCCGGCGTGGCTAGCTGCACCGACGCTCAGACCCTGCATCAGGGTGCGGACCAGTCGGTGAAGGGCACGGCGGTGGACAACGCCGGCAACTCGGCGAGCACGACCGCGGGTCCGTTCAACATCGACGAGACCGCCCCCTCGATCAGTGGCGCGATCACGACCGATCCCAGCGGCACGGATGCCAATGGCATCAAGTGGTACAACACCGACGTGAAGGTCGGCTGGAACACCTCGGATGACCTCTCGGGCGTCGATCCCAACACGGTGCCCGCTGACAGCGTGATCACCGGTGAGGGGAACGACCTCTCGGCCAGCGCGAGCGTGCAAGACCTGGCGGGCAACCAGTCGAGCGCGTCCGTGACGGGCGTGCACATCGACCGGCAGGCGCCGGTGACTTCCGCGGACGCCCCGAGTGCGTGGGTCAATCAGAACGCCACAGTGCAGCTCTCGGCCAGCGACAACCTGTCGGGCGTCAAGGCCACCTACTACACGATCGACGGCGGCGCCCAGCAGACCTACGACGGCAACGGTATCGACTTCAGCAGCGAGGGCGTCTACACCCTCAAGTACTGGAGCGTGGACTATGCGGGCAACGTCGAGTCGGCCAACACCGCGACGGTGAAGATCGACAAGACTGCGCCGACGATCACCGATACTCACGATCCGGCCGCCAACGATGCGGGCTGGAACAACACCGACGTCAAGGTGAGCTTCGCCTGCGACGACCAGGGCGGATCTGGTTTGAAGAGCTGTGGTCCTGACCAGACGGTCACGTCCGAGGGCAAGGACCAGAGCGTCACCGGCACGGCTGCGGACAACGCGGGCAACACCGCCACCGACACGACGAGCGTGAGCATCGACAAGACGAACCCGACTATCAGCGGCGCCGCGACGACCAAGCCGAACGCCAACGGCTGGTACAACAGCGATGTCATGGTCCACTACACTTGCGCTGATCCCGCTCCCGCACAGGGCGTGACGCCCTCCGGCGTCGCCTCCTGCGCACAGGACGACGTCGTCAAGAGCGACGGCGCGGACCAGTCGGTCAGCGGCAGCGTCACCGACGCCGCGGGCAACACTGCGAGCACGACGGTGGGCGGCATCAACCTGGACGAGGCTGCGCCGACGATCAGTGGCGCGATCACGACCGATCCCAGCGGCACGGGAGCCGACGGCATGACCAAGTGGTACAACACGGATGTGAAGGTCCACTGGACGTGCGACGACAACCTCTCCGGAGTCGTCTCCTGCCCGGCCGACAGCACCGTCCGCAGCGAGGACAGCAACGCCTCCGCGAGCGCGTCGGTCAGCGACAAGGCGGGCAACAGCGCAACGGCCACGGTCGGTGGTATTCACATCGACCGCACTGCGCCGACGACCAGCTCCAACGCGCCTTCGGGCTGGCAGAACGCGGACGTCACCGTCAAGCTTTCGGCTTCCGACAATCTGTCGGGCGTCAAGGCGACTCACTACAGCGTGGACGGCGGGGTCGTCCAGGATGGCACGAGCGTGAAGATCAGCAGCGATGGCACGCACACGATCGAGTTCTGGAGCGAGGACTACGCGGGCAACGTCGAGAAGGCGCAGACCGTCCAGGTCCAGCTCGACAAGACCAGCCCGGTCATCACCGGTGCGGTCACCTCGACTCCGAACGGCAACGGCTGGTTCAGCGGCCCCGTGACCGTGCACTTCAGCTGCTCGGACGCCACGTCCGGCGTAGCGAGCTGCCCGGCTGACGTGCAGGTCACGAGCGACGGCAAGAACCAGAGCGTCACCGGCGTTGCCGTGGACAACGCGGGCAACACCGCGGGCTACACGGTGAGCGGGATCAACATCGACACGCAGGCTCCGAGCCTGTCCGGCGCACCCACGTCCGAGCCGAATGCCAATGGCTGGTACAACGGCGACGTCACGATCCACTGGACCGCTTCCGACGCGCTCTCGGACATCGCCCCGGCGTCTCAGCCGGCCGACAGCGTGATCAAGGGTGAGGGGAACAACCTATCGGCGAGCGCCTCGGTCAGCGACCTGGCGGGCAACCAGTCGAGCGCTTCGGTCACGGGTATCCAGATCGACCGCACGGCTCCGGCGACCGCCGCGAGCGTCAACCCTGCCACTCCGGACGGCGCGAACGGCTGGTACATCAGCAGGCCAGCGGTGACCCTCTCCGCCAGCGACAACCTGTCGGGGGTGGACAAGACCTACTACAGCCTCGACGGCGGGGACGCCCAGCTCTACACGGGCCCGGTGGTTCTTGGCGACGGCACGCACACGATCACCTACTGGAGCGTGGACAAGGCCGGCAACGTCGAGGACAAGACGGCCGCGGGTCACAGTCTGACGCTCAAGGTCGACTCGACCAAGCCCGACATCACGATCAACGGCGTCAAGGACGGTGCGACCTACACGCTGGGCAACGTCCCGACTGCCTCGTGCGCGGCCACGGCGTCCGGTCCGTCCGGAGTCGGCTCCTGCAGCGGCTCGATCTCCGGCGGTACGGCCAATGGCGTGGGCACCTTCACGTACACCGCCACCGCCACCAACGGGGCCGGGCAGAGCAGGACACGAACGGCCACCTATCGCGTGATCTACCGATGGGATGGGTTCCTGCAGCCGATCAACGACACGGCGCACAGCGCGAACCTGAACTACAGCATCTTCAAGGCTGGGAGCACGGTTCCCGTCAAGTTCCAGCTCAAGAAGGCTGACGGCACGGTCGTGCAGGAGAACGCGAACAACCTGCCAGTCTGGCTGACGCCTGTGGCTGGCGCCGGCACGGCGATGCCGGTTGACGAGAGCGCGTACGCGGCGACGGCCACGACCGGCGGATCGTTCCGCTGGGACAGCACGAGCCAGCAGTACATCTACAACTGGCAGACCTCCAGCGCGAGTGCGGGTAAGTTCTTCCGCATCGGCGTGAAGCTCGATGACGGCCAGACCTACTCGGTGGTCATCGGCCTCCGATAGTACTGGCAGGGCACTCGCAACAACGAAAGGGCTCCCGGGATTTCTCGGGAGCCCTTTCCCTTGCCCGGTGTGTCGGGCGGCTGTGCTGCTATCCCCACGAGCGAGAAAGCTAACGCGCAGCCCGCCTTGCTACACTTCATGGGCCGCTCAGAGCTGGGCGGCCGCCGGAGGTGTGATGCGACGCGGGATATGCACGTTAGCTCAGCGTCGGGAGTAGATCGGTAGTATGAGCACGTTCGTAATAGTCGGCGCGAGCGTGGCGGGCGGCCTGGCGGCCGAGACCCTGCGCAAGGAGGGTTTCGATGGCCGCGTCGTGCTCGTCGGAGCGGAGCCCGTGCGCCCCTACGAGCGCCCTCCCCTCTCGAAGGAGTATCAGTGGGGCACGAGGTCCGAGGAGAGCGTGTTCCTCAAGCCGCCCGGGTTCTACGAGGAGCAGGGCATCGAGCTGCTCACAGGCCGCGACGCGGTGTCGCTGGACACGAGGTCCCGCCGGGTGTCTCTCGCGGACGGCTCCCGGATCGGGTACGACAGGCTGCTGATCGCGACGGGGGCGTCGCCCCGGAGGCTCGCCGTGCCCGGTGCCGATCTGGAGGGGGTGCTGTACCTGCGCACGCTCGAGGACGCGAGGGCGCTCCGGGAGCGCATCTCGGGCTCGTCGCGCGTCGTCGTGGTCGGGGCCGGGTTCATCGGTGCGGAGGTCGCGGCCTCCTGCAGGCGGGCGGGGCTGGAGGTGGTGATGCTCGAGGTGCTGCCTGTGCCGCTCCAGCGCGCGCTCGGCCCGCGGGTCGGACAGGTCTACGCGGACATGCACCGCGCGCACGGGGTGGACCTGAGGACCGGCGAGGGCGTGGCCGAGCTCCGAGGGCACGGCAGGGTGGAGCGGGTCGTGACCACCTCGGGGCACGTCTTCGACTGCGACTTCGTGGTGGTCGGGATCGGCGTCGCGCCGGAGACGCGCTGGCTTGAGGGCTCGGGGGTGGAGGTGCACAACGGCGTCGTCGTGGACGAGCTCTGCCGCGCGAGCGCGCCCGACGTGTACGCCGCGGGAGACGTGGCCAGCTGGTGGCACCCGGGCTTCGGCGAGAGGCTGAGGGTCGAGCACTTCGACAACGCCCAGAGTCAGGGGGTGGCGGCCGCGAGGAGCATGCTCGACAAGGAAATCCCCTACGCGCCCGTGCCGTTCTTCTGGTCGGACCAGTACGAAGTCAGCCTGCAATACGTGGGCCACGCCAGCGGGGAGGATCCGGTCGTGTTCCGCGGCGATCCGGGCTCCGGATCGTGGTCCGCTTTCTATCTCCGCGACGGCTGGCTCAGGGCGGCGCTCGGGGTGAACCGCTTCCGGGACGTCTCCGCCGCCCGCAGGCTGATCGCGGCGCACGTCTCCGTCGAGCCCGAGAAGCTCGCGGACGAGGGTTTCGACCTCAAGACGCTCGCGCGCGAGGTCGCGAGGAGCAGGTAGCTCACCCGACGCGCTCGAAGATCGCGGCGATTCCCTGCCCGACCCCGATACACATCGTCACCAGGCCGTACCTCGCCTCCCGACGGCGCATCTCGTGGAGCAGGGTGGTCGCGAGGCGCGCGCCGGTGGAGCCAAGCGGGTGCCCGATAGCTATCGCCCCTCCGTTCACGTTCACCCTGTCCGGGTCGAGGCCGAGCTCGCGGATGCACACGATCGCCTGCGACGCGAACGCCTCGTTCAGCTCGACGAGGTCCACCTGCTCGATGGTGATCCCCGCTCGCTCGAGCGCCTTGCGAGTGGCGGGGATCGGCCCGAGCCCCATGTACGCGGGATCCACCCCGGCCACCGCGGAGGACACGAGCCGGGCGAGCGGGCGCAGCCCGAGGCTGGCGGCGGCCTCCGCGGAGGTGACGAGCAACGCCGCGGCCCCGTCGTTGATCCCCGAGGAGTTGCCCGCGGTCACGGTGCCCCGCGCCACCTTAGCGGTACCCAGATCGGGCGGCGGTGGGGAGTCGGCCACGAACGCCGGCCGCAGCGATCTCAGGGCCTCGAGAGTCGTGTCGGGTCGCGGGTGCTCGTC
>CADDYR010000114.1 GCA_902810765.1 Chloroflexota bacterium | reverse complement strand
CCTCGAACCCAACCCCACCCTGAGCAGGGCGACGAGGGCCGGAAGACCCACGGAGGACGCGCGCGGAGCCGAAGACGGCCACCGCGGGGCCGATGTTCGCCATCGTGCCGAAGCCCTCGACGAACTCCCCCATGATGCGCAGCACCCTCCAGGGATCGGTGTGGACGAAGTCGGCCTCCGCCGGCTTCGGGGTCTCGAGGAAGCGCGCGTCCTCCGTGGGTCTTCCGGCCCTCGTCGCCCTGCTCAGGGTGGGGTTGGGTTCGAGGGGCGCACTCGTCCTCGGTTGTCTGTCCTGGTTGCTCACGGTATTCTATTAAACCTCAAATCGCGAGAGTGTGGGGCGCACCCATCAAGCCCTTACGGGACCAGCACCTCTATCGTGCCGTCGCTGACGCGGGTCTCGTACTTCTGGACGGGCGTGGGCGCCGGAAAGCACAGGTTCTCGCCCGTGCGTATGTCGAACTGCGCGCCGTGCATGGCGCACTCTATGATGCCCTCTTCGGGATATACCTCGCCCTCGGAGAGGCGCGAGTACTCGTGCGAGCACACGTCCGAGATGGCGTAGAACTCGCCGTCCAGGTTGTACACGCCGAGCTCGACGTCACCCACCTCCACGCGTTTCACCTCTCCGGGAGCTATCTCATCCGTGGTAGCTACCGCGTGCCAGTCTGACATGTCGCAACAATCCCCGAGTTCTAGGGCTCGTCCTCGTCGGGCACCGGCAGGCCGTATATGCTCGACTTCAGCACCTTCAGCCCGAGCAGCGCGCACTTCACCCGGACCGGAGTAAGGGTGATGCCGAGGGTTTCGAGCATATCCTCCTTGCTGATCTGCTTGACCTCCTCGAGCGGCCTGCCCTCGACCATCTCCGTGAGCATCGAGGCGGAAGCCTGCGAGATCGCACAGCCGCGCCCCGAGAACTTCACCTCCTCGACCACGCCGTCACGGACCCTCAGGTCCATGCGGATCTCGTCGCCGCACAGGGGGTTAGAGTCCTCGTACGTGTAGTCGGGCGCCTCGATCACCCCGCGGTTGCGCGGGTTGCGGTAGTAATCGAGTATGTATTCCCTGTAGAAATCGTCCATGTGCCTGTACTCCCTGGCAATTATACCCAAGCTCCTCCCCCCGACACGCCGCAGGGGCAGCGGCACCAGGTATCCGGTGCCTCCTGCCCCTGCGATGGCTGCCGCCGAGTGGACGGGGCCCGACCGTCAGAGCATGAATATCTTGCGCGCCTTGTGCAGGGCCTCCACGAGCGCGTCCACGTCGTCACGGTCGTTGTAGATGTAGAAGCTCGCGCGCGTGGTCGCCGCGATGTCGTAGCGCTCCATCAGCGGTTGGGCGCAGTGATGCCCGGCGCGCACGCAGACGTTCTCCTGGTCCAGGATGTGCGCCAGGTCGTGCGGATGGATGTCGGCGAGCGTGAAGCTCACGGCAGCGCCGTGGTCCTTCGGGGGAGGCCCGAAGAGGCGGAGGTCGGGCACCTCGGCGAGCTGCTCCATCGCGTAGGCCACCAGCTCCCGCTCGTGGGCTCGCACGCGGTCCATCCCGAGCTCGCTCAGGTAGTCGACCGCGACGCCGAGCCCTATCACCCCGGCGATGTTCGGCGTGCCCGCCTCGAACTTCCACGGCAGCTCGTTGTATCGGGTGCGGTCCAGGTGCACCTCGCGGATCATGTCGCCGCCGCCCATGAACGGAGGCATCGCCTCCAGCAGCTCGCGCCTGCCGCAGAGCACTCCCAGCCCCGTCGGCCCGAGCATCTTGTGCGCGGTGAAGCCGACGAAGTCCGCGTCCCACTCGCGCACGTCCACAGGCATGTGCGGCACCGCCTGTGCCGCGTCCACGACCACGGTGGTACCGACCTCGTGGAAACGCGCGACCAGCTCCTTGATCGGGTTGATCGTGCCGAGCACGTTCGAGACCGCCGTGACGGCCAGAAGCTTCGGCCTGAGCTCGAGCGCCCTCTCGACGTCCTCCTCGTTCAGGTAGCCGTCGTCCGTCACGTGGATGAACTCGAGCCTCGCGCCGGTCATCCCGGAGAGGATCTGCCACGGCACGATGTTCGAGTGGTGCTCCATCTCCGTGAACACGATCACGTCGTCCCTGGAGACGTTCGCGCGCCCCCAGGTGTAGGCCACCATGTTCAGCGAGGCCGTGACGTTCGCCGTGAAGATGATCTCGCGGGAGGAGCGCGCGTTGACGAAGCGCTGCACCTTCACGCGCGACTTCTCGTAGCGCTCGCTCGCCAGCTCGCTGATCCTGTACACGCCGCGGTGCACGTTCGCGTTGTACGTGCGGTAGTACTCGTCGAGGGCCTCGATGACCGCGCTCGGCTTCTGGCTCGTCGCGCCGCTGTCGAGGTAAACCAGGCGCTTCCCGTTCGTCTCCTGCTGGAGAATCGGGAAGTCCCGGCGCACAGCCTGCGCGTCGAGCGCCCTGGTATCGGTAATAGTCTCCGTCATCGGTCCAAGCCCATCCTGCCGTCACGGAGGGCGGCGCGCCCTCCGGTGCGGCTACTCCATCTTCTGGTCTATCGCCGCCTGCAGCTTCTCGCGCACGCCCTCGAGCGGTATGCGGCTGGTGAGGGGCTCGAAGAAGCCGTCCACTATCATGCGGGTGGCGTCCTGCTTGCTCAGCCCGCGCGCCATCAGGTAGAAGAGCTGGTCCGGGTCTACCGGCCCCACGCTCGCCCCGTGGCTGCACTTGACGTCGTTCGCCTCGATCTCGAGGTTCGGGATCGAGTCCGCCCTCGCGTTGTCGGAGAGCAGCAGGTTGCGGTTCGTCTGGTAGGCGTCGGTCTTCTGCGAGCCCGGACGCACCTTGATGAGCCCGCTGAACACCGCCCGCGCCCTGTCCCTTAGCACGCCCTTGTAGAGCAGGTCGCTGAAGCAGTGAGGCGCCACGTGGTCCTGGAGCGTGTGGTAGTCGTACCTCTGCTCCTCGTCGCAGAAGTACAGGCCGAGCATCTCGCAGCTCGCACCCTGGCCCACGAGCGCGGTCTCGACGTTCGACTTCGCGAACTTTCCCCCGAGCCCTATGTTCAGGCTGTTCTCCTGGGAGTCGCGCTCGATCTGGTGCTTCTCGACGAGGAAGTGCCACACGTGATGGCCCCACTCCTGGATGTTCACGTACCGGACGTTCGCGCCCTCCCCGGTGATCGCCTCGACCACCCCCACCGACAGCGACTCCTGGTCGAGGTCGTCGGAGTACATCTGCTCGATGAACGTCACGTTCGAGTACGGCTCTGCGACCACGAGCGTGCGCGGGAATACCGCGATGCCTCCCCTGGTCATCGTCGAGCTCACCTGGATCGGGAACTCGACCTGCACCTCCTTCGGCACGTACACGAACACGCCCTTGCCCAGCGCCTCCGCGAGGGCCGCGAACTTGCTGTACTCGGCGGGCACGACGCTGCCCAGGTACTTCCGGACGAGCTCCGGATACCTGCTCGCGGCGTCCTCAAGGCTCGCCAGCACCACTCCCCTCGCGGCCAAGTCCTCGTCCAGCTCCGTCTCAACGACGTAGCCGTCCACTATCTGCACGAAGCCGCTGCGGTGATCGGTCGAGGTCTCGGGGTGGAAGTCCCCTCCCGGCTGCGCGGGCACCTCGAACGCCTCGAGCTTCAGGCCGCGGATGTCGGTGCGGCGCCACTCCTCGTCGGTAGGCCGCGGCATCGGCGTGGCCTCGAAGACCCCCCACGCCCTGAGCCTCTTCTCTCGCATCCACTCGGGCTCGCCCGCCCCCTCCGAGACGGCCGTGACCGCCTCGCGGCCGATGCCTCTGATGGTCGGTTGTACGCTCGTTGCCTCCATAGCTCTCCTTCGCGGTCGTGGGTAAACGCCGGACCGGCGGGCGCAAGCTCTCCCCCGCGCTGGTAGTCCGACGGAACCGATGTCCGATGAGGTGTGGCGCCCCGCGCGGGGCGCCGCACTCAGATGCCCTAGCCTACCGAGCCCTCCATCTCGAGCTGGATCAGCCGGTTCAGCTCGACGGCGTACTCCATCGGGAGCTCCTTCGCGATCGGCTCGATGAAGCCGGTCACGATCATGCTGTACGCCTCGGCCTCGCTGATCCCACGGCTCATCAGATAGAAGAGCTGCTCCTCGCCGACCTTGCTGACGGTCGCCTCGTGCCCGACATCGACGCGGTCGTTCTCGATCTCGATGTACGGGTAGGTGTCAGTCCGGCTCTCCTCGTGGAGCAGGAGCGCGTCGCAGCGCACGTTGCTCTTCGAGTGCTCGGCCTCGGGGTGGACCTTCAGCAGACCGCGGTAGCTCGCGCGACCGTCGTTCTTGCTGATGGACTTCGAGGTGATCGTGGAGGTGGTGTGCGGCGCGACGTGCACCACCTTGCCGCCCGCGTCCTGGTGCTGGCCGTGGCCCGCGAACGCGACCGACAGGATCTCGCCCTTCGCGCCCGGCTCCATCAGGTACACCGAGGGATACTTCATCGTGACCTTCGAGCCGAGGTTGCCGTCCACCCACTCCATCGTGGCGTCCTTGTATGCGGCCGCGCGCTTGGTCACGAGGTTGTACACGTTCTTCGACCAGTTCTGGATGGTCGTGTACCGGACGCGCGCGCCCTCCTTCACGATGATCTCGACCACCGCCGAGTGGAGCGAGTCGGTCGTGTAGGTCGGGGCGGTGCAGCCCTCGACGTAGTGCACGTAGCTGCCCTTGTCCGCGATGATGAGCGTCCGCTCGAACTGACCCATGTTCTGCGCGTTGATGCGGAAGTACGCCTGCAGCGGGAGCTGGACGTGCACGCCCTCGGGCACGTAGATGAACGAGCCGCCGCTCCACACGGCGCTGTTCAGCGCCGCGAACTTGTTGTCGTTCGGCGGCACGATCTTGCCGAAGTACTCCTTGAAGAGCTCAGGGTACTCCTTCAGCCCGGTGTCGGTGTCGAGGAACACGACGCCCTGGGCCTCGAGCTCCTTCTGCAGGTTGTGGTAGATCACCTCGGACTCGTACTGGGCGCCGACGCCCGCGAGGAACTTGCGCTCCGCCTCGGGGATGCCCAGCCGGTCGAAGGTCTGCTTGATCGTGTCCGGCACCTCGTCCCACGTGCGCCCGGCCTTCTCGGAGGGCTTCACGTAGTAGTAGATGTTGTCGAAGTCTATGTCGCTCAGGTCGGCGCCCCACGTCGGCATCGGGCGCTTCTCGAAGTACTTGAGCGAGCGCAGCCGGAACTGGCGCATCCAGTCGGGCTCGCCCTTCATGTACGAGATCTCCTCGACGATCTCGGGCGTGAGCCCCTTCCGGCTCTTGAAGACGTAGGTCTCAGGGTCGTGGAAGCCGTACTCGTAGCGCTCCTCGGCCTGCTTGAGCTGCTCTTCGGTAATAGCCATATACTCTTTACCCCCTGTTCGGTGCTTTCAGACCGCCTCCGGCACGGCAAACTCCTGCCGGACCCAGTCGTAGCCCTTGCTCTCCAGCTCCAGCGCAAGCTCCGGGCCGCCGGAGGTGACGATCCTGCCGTCGACCAGCACGTGCACGTAGTCGGGCTTGACGTAGTTCAGGATGCGCTGGTAGTGCGTGATGATCAGGAAAGTCCGCTCGGGACTGCGCAGCGCGTTCACGCCGTTGCTCACGACGCGCAGGGCGTCGATGTCAAGGCCCGAGTCGGTCTCGTCGAGGATGGCGAGCTTCGGGTCGAGCATCGCGAGCTGCAGGATCTCGGCGCGCTTCTTCTCGCCTCCCGAGAAGCCCTCGTTCAGGTAGCGGGACGCGAAGCCGCGGTCCACCCTGAGGAGGTCCATCTTCTCGTTCAGCACTCTGCGGAACTCCGGCACCCGGATGTCCTGCTCGCCGCGTGCCCGCCGGATCGAGTTGATGGCCGTGCGCAGGAAGTTCTGCACGCTGACGCCGGGGATGGCCATCGGGTACTGGAACGCCAGGAATATCCCCCTCTGCGCGCGCTCGTCCGGACCGAGCTCGAGGATGTTCTCGCCCTCGAACAGCACCTCGCCCTCGGTGACCTCGTATCCCGGGTGCCCGGCCAGCGCGTAGCTGAGAGTGCTCTTGCCCGAGCCGTTCGGGCCCATGATCGCGTGGACCTTGCCCCGCTCGAGCTCGAGGTCCAGCCCCCTGAGGATCTCCTTGTCCTCCTCGGCGACGTTCACGTGTAGGTTGCGGATGACCAGACTCTTCTCCATATCGAAGTACTACGCCCCTCCCTGTGTAGTCTTGAGTTTCATACGACCTGCAGCGTCCACCCTCTCGAGTGGCCCTCGGAAGGAGCCGGCTGGGCCAGCAGATCCGACAGCAGCGTCGAGTCTAGCACGCCCACGACCGCGTCGCGTATCCGGGTCCAGAGCAGCTGCGCCGAGCAGTACTCGCCTCGGATGCACGACATCTCGGCCTCGTCCTCGGTCGCGCACACCATCGGCATTATCGGCCCCTCGAGAGAGCGCAGCACCTCGCCCATCGTGATCCGGTCCGGCGGCCGCGCGAGCTCGTACCCGCCGCGCACGCCCCGGTGGCTCACCACCAGGCCGTCGCGCCGCAGCGCCGCCACGAGCTGCTCGAGGTACGGCAAAGGCAGCTCCTCGGCCTCCGACACCCTCGCGAGGGAGAGCGGGCCGTTGCCGTACTGGCGCCCGAGCATCATCATGAGCCTGACGCCGTACTCCGCCCTCGACGAGAATAGAGCCTTCTCCCTCAGCGCCAATTCCGACTCCTTTGGTCAGGATTAGTATATCACGCCCGCGTGCCCCCATGCCAAACACTCCGCAGGACGTTTTTCGGGCCCAAAGCCCTTTCCGAGCGCCTCCTGCCGTGGTATACTCGGAGTTAGTTGACTAGGTTAGTCAATTGCCCGCGTCCGCGCGGGCAAGGAGGCCCCATGGCGTTCGGACATCACGGCTTCGGCATGTGGCAGCACCAGCGCTCGCTCAGCTACCTCGAGAGCGGCAAGCCGGACGTCCGGCGCACGCTCGCGCGGGTGTGGCTGACTCTCCGCCCGTACCGCCTGCGCCTGCTCATCGGCTTCGTGCTCGTGGTGCTCGGGGTGGGCGCGAGCCTCGTGCCGCCGCTGCTGATCCAGGCGATGATCAACGACGCGATACCTCATCGCGACGTCCGCCTCATCGTCCTGCTCGGGCTCGGGATGTTCCTTTTCCCCGTGGGCGCGGCGGTGATCAGCCTCGGACAGAACCTGCTCAGCGCGATCCTGACCCAGGGGCTGATAGCCGACCTGCGCACCAGCCTGTACGAGCACACCCAGAAGCTGGGGCTCGACTTCTTCACCTGGACCCGCGCGGGCGAAATCCACACCCGGTTCATCAACGACGCCGGCAACCTCCAGAACGTGCTCACGCAATCCTTCCTCGGGACGATGTCCAACCTCATCACCGTGGTGTTCGCGATCGCGGTGATGGCCAGCATAAACTGGAGGCTCACCATCGCGGCAGCCCTGGCTCTGCCGGCGTTCGCCTTCCCAGTGTGGCACTTCGGCAAGAAGCGGTACACGGCGGTGGACCGCGCGCAGCGCGCGCTGGGAGAGCTGTCCGCCGTGCTCGAGGAGACGCTATCCCTGTCGGGAGCGATCGTGGTCAAGAGCTTCGGCACCGAGGCCGAGGAGGCCCGCCGCTTCGGAATGGTCAACGAGAAGGTCAGAAGGACGCAGGTTGAGCAGACGCTCGTGGGGCAGTGGTCCACGGTGGTGCTGCAGGCGCTGGCCGCCCTCGGTCCCGCGATCCTATATGGCTACGGTGCCTACCTAGTCATATCGCACCAGGCGAGGATCGGCACCGTCGTCGCCTTCGCCGCGTACCTCACACAGCTCTACCGGCCCGCCACGTCTCTCGCGGGCACGAACACCACGCTCCTCGGCGGGCTGGCGCTCTTCGACCGCGTGTTCCAGTTCCTGGACATCCCGATAACCGTGCCCGAGCCGGAGCACCCCACGCCGCTGCCGCCGCTGCCGCGCGACGGGATCGGGTTCGAGCGCGTCTCATTCAGCTACCCGAACAGCCAGCTGGGCTCTCAGGAGGTGCTGCACGACGTGTCCTTCGTCGCCCCGGTCGGAGGGCTCACGGCGCTCGTGGGTCCGAGCGGCGCGGGCAAGAGCACGATCCTGTCGCTCGCCGCGCGGTTCTACGATCCCACTCGTGGGGTGGTGACGCTCGACGGGGTGGACATGCGGAAGATAGCGTCCCGGGACCTTCGGAGCCGCATGGCGATCGTGACTCAGGAGGTCTTCCTGTTCCACGCGACCCTCCGCGACAACATCCGCTACGGCACCGAGGGGGTGTGCGACGAGGAGGTCGAGGCGGTCGTCGAGGCCGCACAGCTCCGCGAGCTCGTCGAGCGGCTGCCGGAGGGGCTGGAGACGATGGTGGGCGAGCGCGGGTACCGCCTGTCCGGAGGGGAGAAGCAGAGGGTCGCGATAGCGAGGGCGCTGCTGCGAAGGGCTCCGTATCTCCTGCTCGACGAGGCCACGAGCTCGCTCGACTCTCAGGCGGAGCGCCTGATCCAGGCGGCGCTGGACCGACTGCTGCAGGGGCGCACCGTCATCGCGATAGCCCACCGCCTCTCGACGGTCCAGAGGGCAGACCAGATCCTGGTGATTGACGGCGGCCGGATCGTGGAGCGGGGCACGCACGAGGAGCTGCTGGATCAGTCCGGGCTGTACCGCCGCCTCTACGACGCGCAGTTCGCCGATGCCCCCCTGCATACGGAGCCGGCGGTCCCGACGTCGAGCGGCTGACCGTACGCTCGGGGAGAACGAGCCGCCGGGAGTTGGCAGGGCATCGGGAGCGTGCTAAGCTACCTGTTGCAAGACCTTCTATACCTTCTATACTCGTACACGTAGCGAAGCGAGGGATATCGCATGAGGGTGGATGGCACGTACACGATGAATGCCCCACGGGATAAAGCGTTCGACACCTTGCTGAGCACCGAGGCTCTGAGACACTGCCTTCCGGGCTGCGAGAAGTTCGAGGAGGTGGGGGACGGCAGGTACGAGACCCAGCTCCGGGCGGGAGTCGCGGGCGTCCGCGGCACGTTCACGGGGACGGTCACGCTCAGCGACGTGAACCGGCCCGAGTCGTACCGTCTGTCGGTCGAGGGCAGCTTCTCGGGCGGGTTCGTGCGGGGCAGCGGGGACATAACCCTCACCGAGGACGGGCAGAAGACGCGGATCGCGTACTCGGGGGAGGGGCAGGTCGGCGGACCGCTCGCCCGCATGGGCCAGAGGCTCATGATGCCGGCGGCGCGCATGCTCGCGAACCAGTTCTTCAAGTGCATGGAGGGGCAGATCAAGTAGTCCCTTCGACTCGGGCGCTCGAGCGCCGTGGACGCATAATTGGTGCGGAGGAATATGACATGCCCGATATCACCAATCCCAACGAGCGGGGGTCTATGCCCACCTCTCGGGACGACCTGCGCATCAGCGACGCGGACCGCGACCGGGCGATGGCGACACTGCGCGCCGCGTTCACGGACGGCCGCCTCACCCTCGACGAGTTCACCGACCGGCTCGATCACCTGATGAAGGCGCGGACGCAGGGAGACCTCTCGCGGATCACCCGGGACCTCGCAGTGGCCGCACCGGTTCCGGCGGCTCCGGCGTCCGTCCCCGGGAGCGCCGACGTGCAGTGGTCCATAGCCGTGATGGGAGAGGACCACAAGACCGTCCGGGCTGCTGCCGACGGGTCGGTAGTGAACGGCATCGCTCTGATGGGAGAGTCGGTGATCGACCTGCGGCGGCTCCCGCCGGAGAGCGGACAGGTGACGGTCAACGCGTTCGCGCTGATGGGCGAGGTGAAGGTGCTCGTGCCGGACGGCGCGGACGTCGAGCTCGAGGGATTCGCCCTGATGGGCGAGAAGAAGGCGCGGCTGGGCTACTACGAGCCCGTTCCGGGCGGGCTGCGCGTGCGGGTTCAGGGCTTCGCCCTGATGGGCAGCATCGAGGTCGTGAGCTCGGGATCCCCGGACGACCACATCCTCTCTCGGAACGATGCGCTGAGGGAGCGGAGAGAGCTCAGGCGCGAGCTGCGGCGGAGGCGGCACCTGTAGCGCCGCCCGGCGAGCGACCGATATCGCTGGTATACTTGGGTGATATGACGACTACTTCCCCGAGATCCTCCGAGTTGTTCGGCTCCATAGACGATGTGCAGGAGGCGCTCAGGGGCCGGGGCTACATAGCCGACCGGGGCCTGGCGACCTCGATCTATCTCTCCCTCCGTCTCGGCAAGCCGCTACTCCTCGAGGGCGAGGCCGGCGTCGGCAAGACGGAGGTGGCCAAGACGATCTCCGCCCTGCTCGACACCGAGCTCATCCGTCTGCAGTGCTACGAGGGGCTGGACGTCAACCACGCGGTGTACGAGTGGAACTACGCCAAGCAGATGCTCGAGATCAGGCTGCTGGAACTGGAGGGCTTCAACCGCGACCGCGCGATCGCCGAGATCTTCAGCCGGGATTTCCTGATCGCGCGCCCGCTGCTGCAGGCCGTGGACTACACCCTCGAGCACGAGGGAGAGCGTCCCGTGCTCCTCATTGATGAGGTGGACCGCGCGGACGAGGAGTTCGAGGCATTCCTGCTCGAGCTGCTGTCGGACTTCCAGATCACCGTGCCCGAGATCGGCACGATACGCGCGGCTCGGCCGCCCGTGGTCATCATCACCTCGAACCGCACGCGCGAGCTGCACGACGCGCTGAAGCGCCGCTGCCTCTACTACTGGATTGACTACCCCTCCATCGAGAAGGAGGAGCAGATAATCCTCACGCGCCTGCCGGAGGCGCCCTCTCGGCTCGCGGCACAGATCAGCCGCTTCATGCACGAGCTTCGCCGCCTGGACCTGTACAAGGTGCCCGGCGTGGCCGAGACCCTCGACTGGGCGGCCGCACTCACCGCGCTACATCAGAGCGAACTGCGCTCCGAGGTGGTGGACGCCACCCTCGGAGCCATCCTGAAGCATCAGGAGGACGTGGCGCGCGTGAACGGACCGACCGCGCGGCGCCTGATCGCGTCCTTACCGGGCGATGAGTGAGCTGACGAACAACGAGCCGGCCAGGCAGCTGCTGGACCGCATAGTCGGGTTCGGCCGCTACCTGCGTGCGCGGGGCATGCCCGTGAACCTGGCACAGACCCTGGACCTCGTCAGGGCTGTGGGCGAGGTCGGCCTCGAGCGCGAGGACTTCTACCTCTCAGCCCGCGCCACCCTCGTCACCCGCAAGGAGGACCTTCCGGCCTTCGACGAAGCATTCGAGGAGTACTGGCGCTCCCAGTCTCCCCAGGAGATCTCGTGTCCAGCGCCCCAGGAGGTGAGCTGTCCCGAGGAGGAGCAGGCCCGGCAGCCGTCCGAGGCGGGAGCGGACGGCGAGGGCTCGGGCGAGGAGATGCTGCTCGGCCTGGAAGAGGAGGGTGGCCCGGAGGACGCCGAATCGGAGACGGTCCCCGTCTACAGTCCCGTCGAGGTGCTGAGGGATAAGGACTTCGCGAGGATGTCCCCGGAGGAGGCGATGCGCGCGAGAGAGCTCATGCGAGGCATAGACTGGTGCATGGGCACCAGGCTCTCCAGGCGCACGCTCGCCTCGCGTCGGGGCAGCTACCTCGACCTGCGGCGCACCCTGCGCTCGAACGTTCAGCACGGCGAGGCGATGGAGATCGGCAGGCGCGAGCGCAAGCTCAAGCCCCGGCCGCTCGTCCTGATCTGCGACATCAGCGGCTCGATGGAGTGCTACACCCGGCTGCTCCTCCAGTTCCTCCACGCCGTCGAGCACGGCGGGGAGTCGGTCGAGACGTTCGTGTTCGGCACCCGGCTCACACGGATCACCCGACAGCTCCGCGCCCGGGACGTGGACCAGGCGCTGGAGGCTGTCTCGGCCGAGGTGCTCGACTGGGCCGGAGGCACGTGCATCGGCGAGTCGCTGCACGCGTTCAACACGCGCTGGGCCCGGCGCGTGCTGCGCCGGGGGGCCACGGTGATCATCATCAGCGACGGGTGGGACCGCGGCGACACGGAACTGCTGAGGGGTGAGATGGAGCGCCTGCAGCGCAGCTGCCACAGGCTCATCTGGCTCAACCCGCTGCTCGGCTCTCCCTCCTATCAGCCGCTCACCCGTGGAATCCAGGCCGCACTGCCCTACGTGGACGACTTCCTGTCCGTGCACAACCTCAGGAGCCTCGAGGAGCTTGCGAGCAGGCTGAGCGAGGTCGGCGCCGTAAGACCCGAGCGACGGCAAGCCGCTCGGGTCCGCCTGAGCTCCGAGGTCGCGGGACAGGCCAGCGGTCGCTAGAAATCGTCGGGCATCCAGGGCAGGGGACCGCTCTCAGCGCAGGGTGAGCCGGCTACCCCACACGGCCGCCCTGCAGATGGATGCCCCACCCTCGCCGCTCCGAGGCATCTTGTTGCCGTGGTTCTCGGAAGAAACGCCAGGCAATGCCTCCCTATCGGCCCCTGTGCCGGAGGAACTCCGGCAACCTGT
>CADDYR010000113.1 GCA_902810765.1 Chloroflexota bacterium | reverse complement strand
GTGCTGGTGTTCGCGTTCTACTGGCTGCTCGAGCGCGAGCGCATCAAGGACATGTGGGTGGGCCTCGTGCCGCTGCCCCGGCGCGAGGAGTCCACGAGATGATAGACGACATCGAGCTGCGGCTCGGCGGGTACGTGCGGGGACAGATGACCGTCGCGGTGACGGTCGCGATAATGGCGTACATCGGACTGCTCATCCTGCAGATCCCGTTCCCGCTGGTGCTCGCCGTCTTCTCCGGCGCCGCGGAGCTCATCCCCATCGCCGGGCCGTACATCGGGGCGCTGCCGGCCCTGGTCGTCGGCTTCGGGGTCTCCCCGACCCGGGCGTTCTTCGTGCTCGCGCTCTTCTGGATCATCCAGCAGCTGGAGAGCCAGCTGCTCGTGCCGAAGATACTTCAGCGGTACGTCGGGCTCAGCCCGCTGACAGTGCTGTTCGTCGTGCTCTCCGGCGCGGCGATGCTCGGCATCATCGGCGCGATGATAGCCGTGCCGATGGCGTCCGTGGTGCATGTCGTCCTCGACCACACGCTCTTCCGCAAGCGTCACGAGGACGAGTTCCTGCCTCTGTCCCCACCGCGGGGATAGGTGCCGTGCGCATGATCTCGGGGGCACGCGCTGGCTCGCGTCCCCGATGTGTCCGTGACACCCTGCGGTTGGATAGGTAGCACTCTGGGAGGCACACGTGTCGGATCGAGCTCTCACGCCGGAACTCCTCGTCGGCCAGCAGGTGGTCTCGGACCCCCAGGTCTCGCCCGACGGGACGCGTGTGCTGTACCAGGTCGGGCCGATCTCGCACGAGGGGGAGCACCCGACCGGAGCCATCTGGATGGTCGGGTTCGATGGCGGAGGCGCGCGCAGGTTCACCCGCGGCCCGGGCCTCGATTCCCAGCCCAGATGGTCGCCCGACGGGCGGCTGATAGCGTTCGTCTCCGACCGCGAGGAGCCCGGCAAGCCCGCGCTGCACGTGATGCCGTCGTCCGGCGGTGAGGCGCGAAAGGCGCAGGAGGCGCGAGGGGAGGCGGGCTCTCCCCGCTGGTCTCCGGATGGGCGGTATCTGGCGTTCCTGCTGAAGCAGCCGGAGACCGACGAGGAGAGGAGGCGGAAGGAGGAGCGGGACGACGCGCACGTGCTCGACGAGAACCTGAAGTTCGCGCGGGTCTTCGTTCGGGACGTGGCTACGGGGGAGGAGAGGCAGCTCACGCCCGACGGAAGGCACGTCGGCGAGCTCGACTGGTCACCGGACTCCACGCGAGTCGTGGCGCTGGTCCGACGCACCCCGCTCGAGGACGAGCACTTCGTCGGAGGCTCGATCGAGGTCTACCCGCTGGACGGGGGCGAGCCTCGCACGCTCGCGGAGCCGCGGGGACCGGTAGGGAGCCTCAGGTGGTCGCCGAACGGCCGGTGGGTCTCGTGGCTGGGGAGCAGCGCCGGCGAGGCCGTGGCGGACGTCCTGTTCGTGCTGGACCTGGAGGCCGGCGGGACTCGAACGCTGCTGGAGGACTACGAGGGCACGTGCAGCAGCTACTCCTGGGATCTGGCGGGACGGGTGCGCTTCGTGGCTTATGAAGGGCTGTACGGCGCGCTGAATCAGCTCTCGCTTGACGGACGGGTCGTCCCGCTGCTGCCGACGGAGCTGCGGAATCGGGGCTCGTACCTGTCCGAGGCGAACTGGAGCGCGGACGGCACGCGGTTCGCGGTGATCAGGTCCACGAGCTCGGAGCCGGGCGAGGTGTGGGCCGGTGGGGTCTCTGGCGGGGTTCGCCGCCTGACGACCACTAACCCCGAGCTCGAGGCCGCCCTCGGAGCCAGGGCGGAGCCCGTGTCGTGGCGCGCGCCGAACGGAATCGAGATCCAGGGGATCGTGCTGTACCCTCCGGGCTACGAGGAGGGGCGTGTATACCCGACGGTCGTGGTGGTGCACGGCGGCCCCGCCTGGCTGTGGTCCGACAGGCTCAACGCGAGCTGGCACGACTGGGGGCAGGTGCTCGCGGCGAGCGGGTACGTCGTACTGCTGCCGAACCCTCGTGGCAGCACGGGCCGCGGTCGGGCGTTTGCCCGTGCGAGCTTCGACGACGTCGGCGGCGGGGAGCTCACGGATGTCTTGTCGGGTGTGGACTACCTGGTTGCCCGTGGCGTGGCCGATCCGGATAGGCTCGGGATCGGAGGGTGGAGCTGGGGCGGCTACCTCACTGCCTGGGCGATCAGCCGGATGGACCGGTTCAGGGCGGCCGTCGTGGGGGCGGGCGTCACCGATCTGTTCAGCGATCAGGGCCAGAACGACGTGCCGCACATGAACGACTACTACTTCCGCCGGAGCGCGTACGACGACCCGATGGACTACCTGAAGCGCTCGGCGCTGTTCTACGCACGCGCGATACGCACGCCCACGCTCGTGCTGCACGGCGAGGCCGACGAGCGCGTCACGATGGCGCAGGGAAGGGAGCTATACGCTGCGCTGAAGTACCTGGGCCGGGAGGCGCGCATGGTCATCTACCCGCGGCAGGGCCACAGGATCGGTGAGCGCAGACACCAGCTCGACCTCCTGGGACGGGTGCTCGCCTGGTTCGACGAGCACCTGACCGAACGGTAGGGACATGAGGGCCTCCGGCGGAGGGGAGGGGTGCGAGGGATCAGGCGCGAAGCGGTCCTCTGGCTTCGCACATTCGGGGAGCAGCTCCGCCAGTCGTTCACGTTCGACCGTTCGCAGCTGGCGCCGCTGCCCGGACTTCGCGCGGCCCTCGTCACGGCGGAGCCGCGCTCAGGGGCCTGCTGGTAGAGCCGGAGCGCATGCGGCTGGAGCTCCTGGTGTTCGGCGAGCTCCGCGAGCGCCTTCCCTCCACAAGCGGCTGATCGTGCCGACGGGCTTTGGAGGACGGCGGCGTTCGTGCAAGCTCTGCCCGGGGCGTTGGAGAGCGGCTCGGCGGACGTAGGCCTCGACGCTCGGCGTGGGGTGCTCGACCCGGCATGCATCCACTTTCGCGACTAAAACACGAAAAGTGGCGCATCTGCCACACCCCATGTATGAGGTCCGCAGAAGCGCCGCGTACGGCACTGATTACTCACTTATCAGCTAGACTGTGCGATCTGCGATGCATATTGTCAATCGCGGGCAATCCGAGGTATAATCTACCTTGTAGCAATCTGGGGTAGAGATAACCTGCCTGCTACGCGCCTGTACGGCATTACAAGAGATGTGGGGGTGGCAGTCCCACCAGATTGCTATTCTCTTTATCTCCCACGCTCGGCGCCCCACGCCTCTCCTGACCTCCGTACTCGATGCCAGCCTGCAGGTGATGATCGAGTGCTTGAACCGGCCGGACCGTGCCTGCATCACAACGGTCGCTCGCAGATAGCGATCCTCATCCACACGCTTGTAGAATAGCGCTATCTGCTTGTCCCTTCTGTTGCGATGCACCTCATCGGGATCGAGTACGACCCTTTGTATTCGATCCTCGTAGTCGATCATCTCAGGGTGCCTGTCGAGATAATGACCTCGTTGCCTCCCGGTCAGCACGACGTCCAGATTACCCTCGATCTCGGACGTCCATTGCTCAACTATCTCACGCGGGATCTGCCCCAGGGCAAGGACATCCCTGTCGCCAAGCTGTCTGATCTTCCTGAGCAAATCTCCTGAATCATCACCACCGCCGCCACTACCACTGCCCTGGCTGCCACCTGTATGGTGCGCCTGTGCCCACCCGAGCCTGTCCACGCGGTGTCCCTGCCCCACCTGCCGTCACCAGCCATCCGCACCATATCCCGAAGCTCGATCTCCCCGCGACGCTGGAAGTGTACAGGCACGTAATCCTCGTAACCGCCGACAGATCTGCTGCCGCACCGGGCTGCTGTTTCTGTGGCTCGAGGTCAAGATGGGGTCAGGAGGCAGGATCAGGAGAGATAGCGCAATGAGGGCAAAAAGAAACCCCAGGCAATGCCTGGGGTTTCGGGTCGGGGCGAGAGGATTTGAACCTCCGACCACCAAGCCCCCAGCTTGGTGCGCTACCGGACTGCGCCACGCCCCGGCTACACGCTAAATATACCAGATCCGCATCGGTATCTCAACGCACGTCGTGCATTCTGGTATGAGTTGGGTTCGCGTCCGCGCGGAGCGGGTCCCGCGTGTAGCCGGACATCTGGTCGCACTCGTGCCATGGGCTGATCCGGAATTGTGACTCTCGGGTCACAGGTAGTACACTGTATCGAAAGCGATCAGCGCGCGAGATCCCGCGAATCTCGGATGGGTTTCGAAGCTCGGGCTCGATGGCCCTAAGTAACGCAAAGGCAGGCTCACGACTATGACTACGTCGGCACATTCGGGGGGTAGCTCCCACCTATACGAACAGGGGACAGGAATGCAGAACCTACACAGCATGCGCTTCAGCGATGATCGGGAGAGCCGCTCCCTGAGTCAGGCGATCGTAGCCGTCATGAGGACGCGGGGCATGTCGCCTCCGAACGTGGCGGAGAGGATGGGCTCGGGCAGGAACCGCGCGACCCTCTACCGAATACTCAGCGGAGCCACGCGCGATCCGAAGCTCAGCACCTTTCTGGACATCTGTCAGGCGCTCGAGGTGAGCCCGATCGAGGTGCTGCAGCTCGCCGGGCTGGTTCGCCACCAGCCCCGGGAGACCGACCTGCTCGAGATACGCCTGCGGCAGATCTTCCGCAAGGCCCAGGTGCTGCCGGAGGCTTTCAAGCGCCTCGTGGTCACTCAGTTCGGTATGATCGTGGACTCGGTGGAGGACTTCGAGAAGGAGACGCGCGAGAGCCCGGGAGAGCAGCACTAGTTGCGCGTGATCCGACGCAGGTGTGCGGCGGTGACCCAGCTCCCGGCCTCGAAGAACCCGTAGCTGCGGCGCGTCCGTTCGGGGTCCATCGTCGAGAGCGGCTGGCCGGACGCGGTCGCCCAGACGACCCTGGCCAGCTCCTCCACCCGCTCGCGGAGCTCGAGGGGGGTGCGCGGGACCTTGATGTCACGGTAGCTGGAGCATCCGGGAAAGGTCACTAAGGCCTTCGGCGTCCGGGGGATCAGGCCGAACACCACCTGGGCGTGCCTGAGCGCCACGACCTTGCTCATGTTCGGCGCGACGGGCCTGCCGGGAACGTGAGAAGGCTCCGAGCTCCAGTCCACCAGGTCCGCGGGTGTGAGCAGGTGGCGGAGCTCGTCCCGCGGCACGTCCTCCGCGCGGAGAACCCACTTGAGCCCGGTCTCGATGTCGTCAATGTGGGCCAGGGTTCGAGTCGCGAGGAAGTCGGCATCGTCTCTGTCCAGACCCTCCCCGTACCCTATGTGCCTTCGCAGCGCCACCCTCGTCTGCCTGAACAGCGTGAACAGCGACATGAAGTCCGAGAGGGAGGCAGAAGCATCCACCATTGGCTCTACTCCTGACTCAGCTCGGCCTGCCGGCCGTCTCCGGCACGCCCGGCGGTTTGTCATAAGCACAGTATATCCCCGCTGAGCGGGATCTGCTATGCTCGGCATGGTGCCTGCACTTTGCATACCCCGAAACCGTATCTCTGGCAAGAGGAGTGGCGGTGAAGATAACGGTTCTTTACAATCCCGACAGTGGCACCGCTCCCGAGGAGGAGGGGCTCAGGACGGCCTTCGAGAAGTTCGGGGCCGACGTCGAGCTGCTGCCTCTGAGCGGAACGACAGATGCGGAGACGCTCCACTGCCGTGCGCGGGAGTGCGACGTGTTCGTCGCGGCGGGCGGGGACGGAACCGTGAGCACGGCAGCGGGCTTGCTGGCGTCCTCCGGCAGCCGTGCCGCTCTCGGAGTCGTACCCTCCGGTACCTGCAACGACTTCAGCCGGACCATCCGGGTCCCGGCCGACCTCGATGAGAGCGCCCGGATCGTGGTCCGGGGGCGCAGCGTGCCGCTCGACCTGATAGCCGTCTCGGAGGGGCGCTTCGCCGTGAACCAGATCAACGGAGGATTCAGCGGAGCGGTCGCGCACGAGCTCGAATTCGGCGCGAAGTCGGGGTGGCAGCCCTTGAGCTACGCACGAGCCACTGCCGCCGTCCTGAGGGAGATGCCCGAGTACGACCTGAGGCTCACCGCCGACGGTGAGACGACCGAGCTGCGGGTGCTCAACCTTACGATTGCCAACGGCAGGTTCGCGGCGGGCGGGGTGCCCACTGCGCCGCTGGCCGAGATCTCCGACGGGCTGCTCGACGTCGTGGCGATCGAGAAGGTGCCGGGCCAGGCGCTCGTGCGGCTGCTGCCCCGGATACTCCGGGGGGGTCACCTCGAGGACGAGCACGTGTTCTACCGCAGGGCCCGACGTCTGGAGCTCGGCTCCGAGCCCGGAATCCCGCTGAGCGTGGACGGCGAGCCGACCGAGACCGGGTTCGCCGAGCTCGAGGTCAGGCCCTCGTGCATCTCGGTGAGGGTGCCGTGAGCCAGATCGTGGTCGCGACCCTCAATCGGCATAAGCTGGCAGAGTACCGCGCGATGCTCGGCGAGCTCTACGACGAGGTGCTCGGGCTGGAGGGCCTGGGCGCCCCGGAGCCTCCTGAAGAGACGGGGGCGACTTTCGAGGAGAACGCGCTCCTGAAGGTGCGCGCGTGCGCCGGCCTCACCGACGCCGTCACCCTGGCAGACGACTCCGGTCTCGAGGTCGACGCCCTCGGGGGCTTCCCGGGCGTGCGCTCGAACCGGTGGGCGGGGCCGGGCAGGAGCGACGCGGAGCGGAACGAGATGCTGCTGCGGAAGATGCAGGACGTGCCGTGGCCCGAGCGGACCGCCAGGTTCGTGTGCGTCATCGCCGCCGCGCTGCCGGACGGGACGGAGCGGACGTTTCGGGGGGCGCTGGAGGGGATGATCGCCCGCGAGCCCAGGGGCAGCCTCGGATTCGGCTACGACCCCGTGTTCTACGTGCCGGGTCTGGGGAGAACCGTGGGCGAGCTCCCCCCGGAGGAGAAGAACAGGATCAGCCACCGGGCTCGCGCCCTCGCCGCAGCCCGCAGCTGGCTCGTTGCGCGGACCGGGCCTGGAATGGCCCGGCGTCAGGACCGGCGCGCGTAGCCCCCGGCTGACCCGATCGGGGAGCGACCGCTCATACCGAATCCGGGCGATGAGTCCGTCGTTCCGAGGCAGCGGGCCGAAGAACCTAATCACAGACCCTTCGCGGAGGTTACCCTCGAGCGAAGCGAAGGGCTCAGGGTAAACTCCGCGAAGGGCTCAGGATGACGATGATTAGGTGTTCGCCCGGAGTCCGTATCGCGCCCTTAGGAGCAGCTGTGCCTCAGTTGAAGGGGCAGGAGGACGCGTGCTATACTTGACCAAATGGATATTGCGTTCCAGAAGTGGGGCTGCCCCACTTTTTGTTTATGTATGCTAGAGCGGTCGCGCTTCTAGCTGGTGGAGGTGATCGGGCATGAGAGGTGAGTTCACTGCCGCCATATCGCAGCTGAGCCTCGAGCGTGGCATCCCGAAGGAGGTCTTGCTCAACACGGTGAAGGAAGCGGTGAAGGCGGTGTACAAGCGCACGTACAACGCCAACGGCGAGTTCGAGGTGGAGCTCGATCCCAACACCGGTCACGCCACGGTCTTCAGGCTGCTCGAAGTGGTGGACTCGGTGCAGGATCCCGACACCCAGATCGGAGGTGCGGACGCGCGCAGGGCCGATCCGAGCGCCCGCATCGGAAGCGTGATCCGGGTGGATCAGACGCCGGAGTCGTTCGGCCGGATCGCCGCGCAGATGACCAAGCAGGTCATGCTGCAGAAGATCCGCGAGGTCGAGCACGACGCCGTGTACAACGAGTTCCAGGACCGCGAGGGGGAGCTGGTGACGGGGATCGTGCAACGCGTCGAGCCCACGGTGGTGATAGTCCAGCTCGGCAAGGCCGAGGCGATCATGCCGAGGTCGGAGCAGGTCGAGTCGGAGCACTACCGTCCGGGGCAGAGGCTGAAGGTGCTGCTTCAGAAGGTCCAGAAGTCCCCGAAGGGCCCGCAGCTGGTCGTCTCGAGGCGCGACAAGACGCTGCTGAAGCGGCTGTTCGAGATCGAGGTGCCCGAGATCTACAACGGGACCGTCGAGATCAAGGCGATTGCGCGCGTGCCGGGTGTGCGCTCGAAGGTGGCGGTCGCCGCGCGTCAGCAGGGTATAGACCCGGTGGGCAGCTGCGTCGGCGTGCGCGGGATCCGCGTGCAGAACGTCGTGGACGAGGTGCGCGGCGAAAAGATTGACATCATCCAGTGGGCGGACGACCCGGCGACTTTCATCGCGCGCGCGCTGAGCCCGGCCCAGGCGTCCAGCGTCCAGCTCGACTCGGACGAGAAGACCGCGACGGTGATAGTGCCCGAGCGACAGCTGTCGCTCGCCATAGGCAGGGACGGCCAGAACGCCCGCCTGGCAGCGAACCTCACGGGGTGGCGCGTGGACATCCGCAGCGCCGAGAGCATGCTGCGAGACATGGGGACCGACGAGGGCGCCGGCGCGGCAGCGCAGCAGGCGGGCCCGGCGCCGGCATCCGAGGAAGGGGCCGAGGGCTGATGTCGCCGAAGCAACCGCGACAGAAGGTGAGGCGCCAGCCTCAGCGCACCTGTATCGCGTGCAGACAGGTACAGGGCAAGCGAGCCCTCCTCAGGATCGTGAGGACCCCGGACGGCGTGGTCGAGCTCGACCCTACGGGCAGGAAGTCAGGGAGGGGAGCCTACGTTCACGCCTCCGCAGAGTGCGTGAGGAGCTCCCTCTCCGGGGGGGCGCTGTCGCGCGCACTGAAGGTCCCGATAGACCAGAACACGCGCGAGGAGCTGGAGTCCCAGCTGTCGGCCAGCCTGCCCGCGGAGTAGAATGGCTCCGTAACCGCGTCGCCCGAACGACAAGATGTACGAGGGGTCGGCGGCACGTGCCGCCGACCGGACTTAGGGGGTAGAGTATGACCAGAAGAGACACACGTAATCCAGCCGCTGATGCCGGCGAGGCGACGGAGACGTCGCGCGGGCGACGCGGACCCGGCAGGGGTGGCCCGCAGAGAGGCGGTAGGTTCGCGGGGCCGCGGGGCCGCTCGGGCGGCAGAGGACGCGGCGCGAGCGGAGGGCCCCGCAGAGGTGCGCCCTCGACGGTGCGCACGCGCCGGATCATCGAGCTGCCGCCGGTGATGACCGTCAAGGAGCTCGCCGACTCGCTGAGCATCAGCCCGTCCGAGGTGATCTCCGCGCTCATCCGCAGCGGCGTGATGGCGACCATCAATCAGACGATAGACTACGACACCGCCGAGATCGTCGCCACGGACATGGGCTATCAGACCAGGCTGGTCGTGCCACAGACGGATGAGGAGCGCCTGATCTCGGAGTTCGAGGCGAACGCCGGCGGCGGCAACCCGCAGCCGCGAGCTCCCGTGGTTACCGTGATGGGCCACGTGGACCACGGCAAGACGCGGCTGCTCGACGCGATCAGGCAGACGAACGTCGTCGAGGGCGAGGCCGGCGGGATCACCCAGCACATCGGCGCGTATCAGGTCGAGGTGCAGGGCAGGAAGATCACCTTCCTCGACACGCCGGGCCACGAGGCGTTCTCGGCGATGCGAGCCCGCGGCGCTCAGGTCACGGACATCGTCGTGCTCGTCGTCGCGGCGGACGACGGCGTGATGCCGCAGACGCTCGAGGCCCTCGCGCACGCGCGCGCGGCGGACGTGCCGATAGTCGTGGCGATCAACAAGATCGACCGCGAGGGCGCGAACCCCGACAGAGTGAAGCAGCAGCTCTCGGAGCACGGCCTGATACCGGACGACTGGGGCGGCGACACCCCGTTCATCGAGGTCTCGGCCCTGCAGCGCATAGGGATCAACGACCTGCTCTCGATCATCCTGCTCGTCGCGGACATCAGGGAGCTGAGGGCCGACTCCGCACGCAAGGCTGAGGGGGTGATCATCGAGGCGAGGCTCGACCCCAACCAGGGGCCGAACGCGACGGTGCTCGTCCAGAACGGCACCCTGAAGCTGCGCGACTTCGTGCTCGTGGGCGCCACGGTCGGCCGAATCAGGGCGATGTTCGACGACAAGGCCCAGAAGCTGCGCAAGGCCGAGCCCTCCCAGCCGGTGAGGATCCACGGCCTGGAGGCCGTGCCCGAGGCCGGAGACAAGCTCCTGGTGATCGAGGACGAGAAGCTCGCCCGCGAGGTGGCTGCCCAGAGGGCGCGCACGGCCCAGATGGCGACCATGGCGGCCTCGCGACCCACGACGCTCGACGAGCTGTTCAAGGGGGCCGGAGCGGACAGGACGAAGGAGCTGAACGTGGTCCTCAAGGCGGACGTTCAGGGCTCCATCGGCGCGATCGAGCACGCGCTCGGCCAGCTCGCCGAGGAGAACGTCAAGGTGACCGTCGTGTACGCGGCCGCCGGCCCCGTGTCCGAGTCGGACGTCCGCCTCGCGGCGGCGTCCAACGCCATCATAATCGCCTTCAACGTGCGGCCCGACCCCGCGGCGCGCAGGATCGCGGAGGCCGAGAGCGTCGACATCCGGTACTACAACATCATCTACAACCTGCTGGACGACGTGAGGGCCGCGCTCGCCGGGATGCTCGAGCCCGAGTACCAGGAGGTCGTGGACGGCTACGGCGAGGTGCGTGCGGTGTTCAGGCTGCCGAACAGGGAGCAGGCCGCCGGCCTGTACGTGACGGACGGCAAGGCGGTGCGCAACAGCCGTGTGCGAGTGCTGCGCAACGGCGCGGTGATCCACGACGGCGAGGTGTCGTCCCTTCGGAGGTTCAAGGACGACGTCCGGGAGGTGCAGTCCGGCTACGAGTGCGGACTGGGCGTCGCCCACTTCCACGACTTCGAGGAGGGCGACAACGTGGAGTTCTACCATCAGGAGCAGGTGCGCAGGTAGATGAGCCGCCGAACCGAGCGGGTGGCCGAAGAGATACAGAGGGTGATCGGGGAGCTGCTGCTGAGGGAGGTGCGCGACCCGCGCATCGGGTTCGCGACCGTCACCGCGGTGGAGGTCTCCCCGGACCTCGAGCACGCGCGCGTGCACGTGAGCGTGCTCGGGGGCGAGGCAGAGGAGCGCGAGTCGCTCGCCGCCCTGCAGAGAGCCTCCGGGTACCTCCGCACGGAGCTGGGGCGAAGGATGCGGATCCGGAAGGTGCCCGAGCTGCGGTTCCTGGCCGACCCCAGCGCGAAGGAAGCCATGCGCATCAGCCAGCTCCTGCGGGAGCTCGGAGTGGAGGGCGAGTCCAGGGGTGACGAGGAGTCCTAGCGCGCTCTCGGGATTCCTCAACGTCTACAAGCCGGTGGGCCCGGGCTCGCAGTCGCTCCTGGGCGCGATCCGACGCGTCGCAGGCACCCGGAGAGTCGGGCACGGGGGCACCCTCGACCCGTTCGCGTCGGGGGTCCTGCCCGTGGCCATCGGCCGCTCGACGAGGCTGATCGAGCGGCTGCACTCCCACCCGAAGAGCTACGTGGCCCAGCTGCGCCTGGGCCTGGCCACCAGCACGTGCGACGTCGAGGGCGAGGTCACCGAGGAGCGGCCGGTCCCGGCGCTGACGCTCAGCGAGATCGAGAGCGCCCTCGCGGGCTTCGTCGGAGAGATCGAGCAGGTCCCTCCGGCCTACTCGGCCGCGAGGGTGAGCGGGAGACGCGCCTACGAGCTGGCGCGCTCCGGAGGCGACGTGGCCCTCCGACCCCGCCGGGTCCACATCCACGACCTCCGGCTCGTCGAGTGGAGCGGCGGCCGGCTCGTGTTCGAGGTAACGTGCTCCTCCGGCACATACGTGCGCTCGCTCGGGGCCGATATCGCGCGCTCGCTCGGCACCGTGGGGTACCTGGCGAGGCTGACGCGGACCCGCGTCGGACCGTTCGACCTGGCGGGCACATGGACGTTGGACGAGGTCCGGCGTGCCGGCTCGCCCGAGAGCCTGGCGAGGCTGCTCGTGCCCCCGGACGTGCTGTTGTATGACCTGCCCGCCCTTCCGCTCTCCCCCGATGAGAGCTCGAGGCTCCTGAGCGGCGGCTTCACGCCGCGGGAAGGAGCCTCTCCACCGCGCGGTCGGCTCCTCCGCGCCTACACCCCTGACGGGGAGCTGCTCGGCCTGGTCGAGTCCACCGAGCCTGGCCTGGAGATGCGGCTGCTGCTAAAGTAGTCCGTATGAGCGATCAGCCTTCTCCCTCCTCGAGCGCGCGGCCGAGGCACGTCGTCACGATCGGTAGCTTCGACGGCGTGCACCTTGGTCACCAGTCGCTGATCCGGCGCACGGTCGAGGAGGCCGAGCGACGCGGGGCCGTGCCGGTCGTGCTGACGTTCTGGCCCCATCCCAGGTCCGTGCTGTCTCCCGACGCTGCTCCGAGGCTGCTCACCACGCTCGAGGACCGCATCTCGCTCGTTCGGGCTCTGGGCGTGTCCGACGTCAGGGTTATCAGGTTCGACCGCGAGCTATCGCTCAGGACGGCGCGGGAGTTCCTGCGCGACGTCGAGGCGGAGCTTCCCCTGGGCGCGGTGGTCGCGGGCGAGGGCTTC
>CADDYR010000112.1 GCA_902810765.1 Chloroflexota bacterium | reverse complement strand
TGTGGACCCGGATCGTGTCCGACGTGACCGGGCGCGAGCAGGAGCTCGCGGAGGTGACTATCGGAGCTTCGTACGGCGACGCGCTGCTCGCGGGGACGGCCGCGGAGCTGGTGGGCGACGGCTCGGACTGGAATCCGATAGTGACGAGGGTGCGGCCCGATCCGGCCGCGAGGCGAGTTTACGACGAGCAGTACCGCATCTACCGCGAGCTGTATCCCGCGACGGCGCCTCACGCCCACGCCCTCGCGTGCATGCAGCTCGGGCGCGACGCTCAGCGATGAGAATCCCAAACGCCGCGCCCCATAAGCGAAGCGAATGACCGTAAAGCCTACACCTCGCACTCGATCCGTGACAGATACTTCGGCCAATGAGTAACTGAGCCAGGGGAAATCGTGCCTGGGTCGGATGCTGTAAACTCTCCCTGGAGGCCATGTGGCGGAAGATCCTTACTTCAAGAAGACGATCCCGTTCAGACAGTCCGGCGCGGAGCTGAGCTTGCGAGTCGCGCAGGACCTGTTCAGCAGCTACGACGTAGACGTAGGCACCAGGCTGCTGCTTCGCACGCTCGCCGAGCAGGATTCCACCGTGCTCCGCAAGATACTCGATCTCGGCTGCGGCTATGGCCCAATCGGTCTGACGCTCAAGAAGCTCCACGAGGGCGCGACGGTCCATATGGTCGACAGGGACGCTCTCGCGGTCGAGTACACGCGGCAGAACGTGGAGCTGAACGGGGTCTCCGGCATCGAGGTCTACGGCAGCCTAGGCTACGACGACGTGAGGAGCACGGACTTCGACCTGATCGTATCGAACGTTCCCGCGAAGGCGGGTGAGGGCGCGATCACGTACTTCCTGCGCGAGGCCGTTCACTATCTCGCTCCCGGTGGCCAGGTGGCCGTCGTGGCGGTGTCGCGGCTGGAGCCGTTCGTCGAGCAGCTACTCGAGGGCGCTCCGGACGTCGAGGTCCTGCTGCACAGGAACCGCTCGGGTCACGCGGTCTTCCACTACACCTTCACGGGCGAGAGGGACGAGCCCGACACGAGGACCGAGAGCGGGCTGGAGCGGGGTGTGTATCGCAGGGGAACGTCGAGCCCGCTGCCGGGCGCCGAGGGAGCGACTCTGGAGACGGTATACAGCTTGCCCGAGTTCGAGTCTCCCAGCTACGCCACCGAGATGCTCATCGGGGGAATAAGAGGCATCCCCGGGACGAGGATGAGGCGTGTGGCGGCGTTCAATCCCGGGCAGGGATACGTGCCGCTGGCGTTGTGGTCGGCCCGGGAGCCGGATGAGATGGTGCTGATAGATCGGGACCTGCTCGCGCTCAGACAGAGCAGGCGCAACCTCGTTCGGAATGGATGTCCCCCGGAGCGCATCGTGATTGCTCACCAGACAGGCATGGCGTCCGAATCCGGAGATTCGGCAGAGCTGATAGCGGGCGTGCTCAGAGAAGACGAGGGTCCCTCAGCCATCGTAGCGACCGTCGAGCAGGCGTCGGAGCTCCTCGCGCCGGGAGGCACGATCCTCGTATCGGGCAGCTCCACGGCCGTCTCGCGTCTCGCCGGCAAGCTGCGAGCCCGCAAGCATATCAGGATCGAGGACCGCTCGCGGCGAAGGGGGTACAGTCTGCTGGCGCTGAGAAGGAAGTGATTACGGGGCCTGCGGTCACCCGACCTCCAAGAGCATCGTGTCGTAGGCGAACTCCACGGGCAGCTCCTCGGCCCGCAGGCGCCTCCCGAGCTCGATGAGGTCGTCGTAGGATAGCTGGTCCGTCTCCTCGATGTGCGAGAGCACCACCCGCTTCGCGCCGAGCTCCCGCACGATCCCGAGCGTCTCCTCGAACGTCGCCTCCTCCTTCAGGATCGGGTGCTCCTCGGGGATCTGCCGCTCTCCCGTCAGCGGGTGGACGTCACATATGCCCATCGGGATTACCGCGAGGTCCACGCCCCGCACCTCGGACGTAGGGTGCCAGCCGTTCAGCTCGTCGGGCGCCACGAGCAGCCTCCTGTCCTCGCCTTCGAACAGGAAGGCGTACACGTACTCCTCGGCGAGCCTGATCGGCGTGATGCGGGTGCCGTTGATCGTCACGCTCTCCCCATCAGGCACCTCGTGCAGGCGCACGACGCCCAGGTGCGCGAAGTACTCGAAGTGCTCCCAGGAGGCGAGCCTCTTTCGGAAGTCCTCGGCGACGCGCCGAGGCAGGTACACGTCCGTCGTGCGGGGATCGGGAGGCCAGGCACGCCAGTCGTAGTTCCGCGTCTCCCACACCCTCCGCCCCATCACGTGATCGGGGTGCCAGTGGGAGTAGAAGCACGCGGCGATCTCGCGCACGCGCGAGCGGTTGAGCTGCTCCTTGCTCTCCTCCGGCGTGTCGAGCAGCACGTCCGGCCCGTGCACGAACGTACTCGGCCCCGACCGGCTGTACGGCACGCCCTTCTCACGGGCCTCCGCGCAGATCCGACACTCGCATCCGGGCCGGGGCGTGGTGATCGCCCCGCCCGAGCCGAGTATCTCGACCTTCAATAGAACCCCTTTCATACGGACTCCGGGCAAACGCCTGCCAATTGTCATCCTGAGCCCTTCGCTTCGCTCGAGGGTAAACTCCGCGAAGGATCTGAAAGGCACTACCCCGCCCCCACCGATGATTCTTCGGCCTGCGGCCTTAGAATGACGGGGGGTGAGGGCGGCCTCGGAATGACGGGCTCGTCACCCGGGCTCGGTATCGGTGCGCCGGGCCCGCGTCGTGCTGTGGCCCGTCCTCCAAGGTCCTACTTCGGAGGGCGGGTGACTGCGCCCTCGGAGGCCGAGGCGACGAGCGCGGCATACTTGGCGAACGCGCCGGACGTGTAATTCGGCTCGGGCGGCTGCCAGTCCGCGAGCCTTCGGGCGAGCTCCTCGTTCGGGAGCTCGGCGTCGATCCGCTTGCCCGGTATGTCTATCGCGACGACGTCCCCCTCCCGCAGCGCGGCTATCGGCCCGCCCACGGCCGCCTCGGGCGCGACGTGCCCCACCATCAGCCCACGGGTGGCGCCGCTGAACCGGCCGTCCGTGATCAGCGCCACGGAGTCTCCGAGCCCCTCGCCCACGATCGCGGCTGTCACGCCGAGCATCTCGCGCATGCCCGGCCCCCCGCGCGGACCCTCGTACCGGATCACCACGACGTCGCCGGGCCGGATCTGCCGCCCAGTCACCGCGGCCATAGCGTCCTCCTCGCAGTCGAACACCCGCGCGGGGCCGCGGTGGTGCGCGATCTTCGTGCCCGAGGTCTTGATGACGCAGCCCTCCGGCGCGAGGTTGCCTCGAAGGATCACAAGGCCGCCGGTCGGCTGCTTCGGGCGGTCCACGCTCAGGATCACGTCCTGTCCGGGCGTCTCCGCGGCGTCCGCGACCTCCTCCGCGAGTGTGCGGCCGGTGGGGGTGAGCTGGCTGCCGTCTATCTTCCCTCCCTCGATCAGGCGCTTCGCGATGACCTGGATGCCGCCCGCGTGGTACACGTCCACGGCGGTGTACCTGCCCGAGGGCACCAGGTCGGCGATCACGGGCGTGCGCTCGCTCACCTCGTTGAAGTCGTCTATCGTGAGCTCGATCCCTGCCTCGCGTGCCATCGCCAGGAAGTGGAGCACGATATTCGTCGAGCCGCCAGTGGCGGTCGCCACCGCGATGCCGTTCAGGAAGGACTGGCGCGTGAGTATGTCGCTCGGCCGGAGCCCGCGCCTGAGCTGGTCCATCACGAGCTGGCCCGCCCTGTACGCCACCTCCTCCTTCCTGGGGTCGGGCTGGGGCACCGAGGCCATCCCCACGGGAGAGAGGCCGAGCACCTCGATCGCTGTGGCCATCGTGTTCGCGGTGAACTGGCCGCCGCACGTGCCCACTCCCGGGCACGCCGCCCGCTCGATCTCCAGCAGCTCCTCGTCGCTCAGCCTGCCCGCCGCGTTCGCACCTATCGCCTCGAACACGTTCTGGATCGTGATATCGCGGCCCCTGTAGTGGCCGGGCAGGATCGAGCCGCCGTACAGCACGAAGCCCGGGATGTCCAATCGGGTGAGCGCCATCGCCGAGCCCGGCAGGGTCTTGTCGCACGCCGCCAGGATCACGATCGCGTCGAACATGTGCGCGCTGGCCGCGAGCTCGATCGAGTCCGCGACGACCTCGCGGCTCACGAGCGACGCCTTCATCCCCTCCGTGCCCATCGTCACGCCGTCGCTGATCGCGATCGTGTTGACCTCCATCGGCACGCCGCCCGCCTCGCGAATGCCCTTCTTCACCGCCTGGGCGAGCTTGCGCAGCCCGAGGTTGCAGGGCATCGTCTCGATCCACGAGTGGGCGACGCCGATCAGCGGGCGCTGGAAGTCCTCGTCCGTCATGCCTATCGCGCGCAGCATCGCCCTCGCGGCCGCGCGGTCGCGCCCCTCGACGAGAGCGCGGCTCCTGTGGCGCACGTCGAAGCCGTCGGTTCTCTCGGCCATGTCCTTCCTTCCTGAGCGCTTGGAGACGATGCTGCTACCGAACGGGAGTGAGCCTAAGGCTCGGCTCGGCGTCCCCTGGGGTCGTCGTGGGCATCTGCTCCTCGCGCGAAGCCTCGTAGGCATCTATGTCCGCCGTGTGCTGCATCGTCAGGCCGATGTCGTCCAGACCGTTCAGGAGCCTGTGCTTCACGAACGGGTCTATCTCGAAGCTCTCGACGATCTTCCCAGCCCGGACCGTCTGGGTCCCGAGGTCCACTCGGCACTCCACGCCGGGCTCGGACTCCGCGAGCTCGATCAGCGCGCGGACCTTCGGCCCGGCAAGCTCGACGCACAGCAGCCCGATCTTCGTACAGTTGTTGTGGAAGATGTCCGCGAAGCTGGGGGCGATGATCGCCTCGAAGCCCGCGTCCTGCAGCCCCCACGGCGCGTGCTCCCGCGAGGAGCCGCAGCCGAAGTTCGGGCCCGTAACCAGTACCCTCGCGCCCTGGTACTCGGGGCGGTTCAGCACGAAGTCCGGCTCCTGCCGCCACTCGTAGAAGGTGAACGGCCCGAATCCCGAGCGCTCGATGCGCTTGAGGAACTGCTTGGGCATTATCTGGTCCGTGTCCACGTTCGCCCGGTCCAGCGGCGCCATCACGCCCTCGACCACGCTCACCGGCTTCACAGGTCGCTCACCTCCCACTCTCGGATGTCCACGAAGTGCCCGGCGACGCCTGCGGCCGCGGCCATCGCCGGCGATACCAGGTGCGTGCGCCCGCCGGGGCCCTGCCGACCCTCGAAGTTGCGGTTCGAGGTCGAGGCGCTGCGCATCCCGGGCCTGAGGATGTCCGGGTTCATCCCGAGGCACATCGAGCAGCCGGCGTCACGCCACTCGAAGCCCGCCTCCTTGAATATCTTATCGAGGCCCTCACGCTCGGCCTGGGCCTTGACCTGCATCGAGCCCGGCACGACCAGCCCCGTGACGCCCTCGGCGAGCCTGCGGCCCTTCAGCACCCTCGCCGCCGCCCTGAGGTCGCCGATCCGGCCGTTCGTGCACGAGCCGAGAAACACGGTGTCTATCCTGATGTCGGTGATCGGCGTCCCGGGCTCGAGCGCCATGTACCTCAGCGCCCGCAGGATGCCCTCGCGCTCCGCCTGGCTCCCGGCCTCGTCGGGGTCGGGCACGCGGCCCGTGACCTTGACCGACTGGCCGGGGTTCGTGCCCCACGTGACGAACGGCTCGAGCTCGGAGGCGTCGAGCCTCACCACCGAGTCGAACTCGGCTCCCTCGTCGGTCGGCAGACTCTGCCACTCCTCGAGCGCCCGCTCCCACGCCCTGCCCTTGGGGGCGTGCGGCCTGCCCTCGATGTACGCATAGGTGGTGTCGTCGGGTGCGATCATCCCGGCCCGCGCGCCAGCCTCGATGGACATGTTGCAGATCGTCATCCGCTCCTCCATTGAGAGCGAGCGGATCGTGGAGCCCCGGTACTCCACGACGTATCCGGTGCCCCCGCCCACACCGATCCGCTCGATGATGCCCAGGATGACGTCCTTCGCGGTCACTCCGGGCGGGAGCTCGCCGTTCACCTCGATCGCCATCGTCCTCGGCTTCTGCTGCCAGAGGCACTGGGTCGCGAGCACGTGCTCGACCTCGCTCGTGCCGATGCCGAACGCGAGCGCGCCGAAGGCCCCGTGGGTGGCTGTGTGGCTGTCGCCGCACACGATCGTCATGCCGGGCTGCGTGAGCCCGAGCTCGGGGCCGATGACGTGGACGATGCCCTGGCGCGGGTCGCCCATCCCGTACAGCGGCACTCCGAACTCCCGGCAGTTCCGCGTGAGCGCCTCGACCTGAGCCCGCGAGACGGGGTCGGCGATCCCCAGGTTTCTTCCGACCGTCGGCACGTTGTGGTCCATCGTCGCGAGGGTGAGGTCCGGGCGGCGCACCCTGCGTCCGCTCAGCCGCAGGCTCTCGAACGCCTGCGGCGACGTCACCTCGTGGACCATGTGCAGGTCTATGTACAGCAGGTCGGGCTCGCCCGGCGCCCTGCGGACGACGTGGCGCTCCCAGACCTTCTCGGCTAGTGTTCTGGCAGTCATGTCCTTGCAGCTCACCTCAACTTCGCTATATCACACCGTTACGGTGTCGCCCGGCACCCTCGCTCCCCTGAGGAGCGGGTACTCGAGGCTGTCCGCGAGCGCCAGGAAGCTCGCCTCGATGATGTTCGGCGAGGAGCCGACGGTATTCCACGTGCTCACTCCATCCGTGGACTGGATCCACACCCGCACGGTGGCGGCGGTCGCGGCCTCGTTGTTCAGCACCCTCACCTTGTAGTCGGTCAGCTCCACAGTGTCGAGCTGGGGGTAGAACGGGGCGAGCGCCTTGCGCATCGCGCGGTCGAGCGCGTGCACCGGGCCGTCGCCGTCCGCCGCGGTGTGCATCGTGTCCGAGCCCACAGCGAGCTTCACGGTCGCCTCCGAGAGGATCTCGCCGCCGTTGCGCTGCTCGGATACGACCATGAAGTCGAGCAGCCTGAACGGGGCCTCGTACCCCGGCCCGAGCCTGAGCACGAGCAGCTCGAAGGACGCCTCGGCGTCCTCGAACTGGAACCCCTGGCTCTCGAGTCGCTTCACCTCCTCGATGACCCGCCTGACCAGGTCGCCCGAGGCGTCGGCCGCCAGCCCCGCCTGCTCGAGCTTCATCAGCACGTTCGACCGGCCCGCGAGCTCGGAGATCATCACCCGGCGCGTGTTCCCCACGACCTCCGGCGGCAGGTGCTCGTACGTCTCCGCCGCCTTCGTGATCGCGTTGACGTGCAGCCCCGCCTTGTGGGTGAACGCCTTGAGCCCGACGTACGGCAGCTGCGCGTCGGGCGACACGTTCGCCACCTCCGCGACGTAGCGCGACAGCGGCGTGAGCTCGCGCAGCCGCTCGCGGCCGACCGTCTCGTAGCCGTACTTGAGCTCGAGGTCGGGGATGATCGAGCACAGGTTGGCGTTGCCCGTGCGCTCGCCGTACCCGTTGACCGTGCCCTGGACGTGCCGAGCGCCCCTGCGGACCGCGACGAGGGTGTTCGCGACGGCGAGCTCGGCGTCGTTGTGGGTGTGGATGCCTACCTCGCACCCGACCTCGCCGACGACCCGCTCGACCGCCGCGGCGACCTCCTCGGGCATCGTCCCGCCGTTCGTGTCGCACAGCACGACGCAGTCGGCCCCGGCCTCGGCCGCCGCTCGCACGCAGGCGAGCGCGTAGTCAGGGCTGGACTTGTAGCCGTCGAAGAAGTGCTCGGCGTCGTAGATCACCTCGCGCCCCTGCCGTTTGCAGTACGCGACGGTGTCCCGGACCATCGCTAGGTTCTCCTCGAGGGGGCATCCAAGCACCACGCGCACCTGCATGTCCGAGCTCTTGCCGACGATGGTGATTACGGGCGTGTTCGCCTCGATGAGCGCGCGCACATTGGGATCGCTCTCCACCGGGGCGTCGGCCCGGCGGGTGGATCCGAACGCCGCGAGCCTCGCGTTCCGGAAGCCCGCCTCCCGCGCCCGCGCGAAGAACTCGGCGTCCTTCGGGTTCGAGCCGGGCCACCCTCCCTCGATGTAGTGGATGCCGAACTCGTCCAGCCGTCGCGCGATCTTGAGCTTGTCCTCGACCGAGAACGAGATGCCCTCCATCTGGGAGCCGTCTCGCAGCGTCGTGTCGTATATCTTTATTCGGGTCATACCTTCGCCTCCCTGACGTACCACGCGACCACGTCCCCGGCCTGCTCGGTAGTGAGCGCGACGCCGTTGTGCGCGATGTCCGGCGTGGCCTTGCCCTCCGCGAGCGCGCGAGCCACCGCCGCCTCAATCGCCGCGGCCTCCCTCTCCAGCCCGAGCGAGCTCCTCAGCAGCATTGCCGCGCTGAGGATCGCCGCGGTCGGATTCGCGACCCCCCTGCCCGCTATGTCGGGCGCCGAGCCGTGGATGGGCTCGTAGAACCCGAGCCTGTGGCCGTGGCGATTGTTCTGCGCGCCCAGGCTCGCCGATGGGATCAGGCTGTAGGAGCCGGTCAGCTGCGCCGCCTCGTCGGTGAGTATGTCGCCGAACATGTTCTCGGTCACTATCACGTCGAAGCGCTGTGGGTTCTGCATCAGGTACATGGCCGTCGCGTCCACGAGCAGGTGCTCCATCGTGACGTCCGGGTATTCCTCCGACACCTCGGTGGCGATCTCGCGCCACAGCCGGGAGGTGGAGAGCACGTTCGCCTTGTCCACGCTCGTGACGAGCCCGCGGCGGGTGCGCGCGAGCTCGCACGCCATCCTCACCACGCGCCGCACCTCCCCCTCGGTGTAGTACATCGTGTCGACAGCGCGGCGCTCGCCGCCCTCCTCCCAGCGCCTCGAAGGCTGGCCGAAGTAGATGCCCCCGGTCAGCTCGCGCACGACGAGCACGTCCACGCCCTCGACCAGCTCCGGCCGCAGCGGTGAGTGGGGCACGAGGTCGGGCGTCACCTTGACGGGCCTGAGGTTCGCGAACAGCTCGAGCTCCTTGCGGATCCTCAGGAGCGCGCGCTCGGGGCGGACCTCGCTCCGGATCACGTCGCGCGAGGGGTCGCCGTTCGCCCCGAAGAGCACCGCGTCGGAGCGCCTGCACACCTCGAGGTCCTCGTCGCGGATCGGCACCCCGTACGCGTCTATCGCCACCCAGCCAGCGAGCAGCTCCGTGAACTCGAAGTCGTGGCCGAAGGTCTCGCCCACGGCCCGCAGGACCTTCACGGCCTGGGGCACGACCTCCTGCCCGATGCCATCTCCCGGAATGACGGCCAAGTTGTACGTCTGGCTCAAAACGTTCTCCTGCGCTGGTTCGTGAGAGTCAACGGGCCGCGATCTCGAGTCGGGGCGTGGGCAGCTCGCTCGAGCCCACGAGGTACTCGTCCACGGCGCGCGCGGTCTGCCGGCCCTCGGCTATCGCCCACACGATGAGCGACTGTCCCCTGCGGGCGTCGCCCGTGGCGAACACCCCCGGCACGCTCGTCATCGTGGTCTCGTCGGTCGCGATGTTCCCGCGCGGCGTGAGCTCGAGGCCGAGCTGCGCGACGATGCCGTCCGGCTCCGGCCCGGCGTAGCCCATCGCGAGCAGCACGAGGTCCGCGGGGATCTCGAACCGGCTGTCCGGGATCTCCTGTGCGTGCCACCGCCCGTTCTCGTCGCGCGTGGCCTCGACCCGCACGGCCTCCAGAGCCCTCACGCGGCCGCTCTCCCCGCGGAAGCCGGTCGTCCACACTGCCCAGTCGCGCTCGCCGCCCTCCTCCTGCGAGGAGGACACGGTGAACACCTCCGGCCACAGGGGCCAGGGGTTGTGCGGCGGCCGCTCGGGCGGCGGCGCGGGCCACCTCTGCAGCTGCAGCACCGAGCGCGCGCCCTGCCTGTGGGCCGTGCCCATGCAGTCCGAGCCGGTGTCGCCGCCGCCGATGATCACGACCCGCTTGTCCCTCGCGCTGATGAACTCCGAGTCCGGCACGTGGTCGCCCTCGAGCCTGCGGTTCTGGAGCGTCAGGTACTCCATCGCGAAGTGGACCCCTTCGAGCTCGCGGCCGGGGACGGGCAGGTCGCGCGGCTTCGTCGCGCCGATCGCGAGCACGACCGCGTCGAACTCCCCGCGGAGCTCCTCAGCGGAGGGGTCGAACCCAGCGTTCGAGTTGGGGCGGAAGACCACGCCCTCCTCCTCCATCTGCCGGAGGCGGCGGTTCAGCACCCGCTTCTCCATCTTGAACTCGGGGATGCCGTAGCGCATCAGCCCGCCTATGCGGTCGTCCCGCTCGAATACGGTGACCCAGTGCCCGGCGCGGTTGAGCTGCTGAGCCGCGGCGAGGCCGGCCGGGCCTGAGCCCACTACCGCCACCTTCCTGCCGGTGCGCGTCGCGGGAGGCGCGGGCACTACCCAGCCCTCCTCGAACGCGCGGTCTATGATGGACAGCTCGATCTGCTTGATCGTCACGGGGCTCGAGTTGATGCTGAGCACGCACGACGCCTCGCACGGAGCGGGGCAGAGCGTGCCCGTGAACTCCGGAAAGTTGTTCGTCGCGTGCAGGCGCTCGATCGCGTCCCGCCAGCTGTTGCGGTACACCAGGTCGTTCCAGTCGGGGATGAGGTTGCCCAGGGGACAGCCCTGATGGCAGAACGGGATGCCGCAGTCCATGCACCTCGCGGCCTGCCTGCGCAGCTCGTCCTCCGGAAAGGGCAGGTACACCTCCCTCCAGTCGCGGACGCGCTCCTCCACCGGACGCCTGGGAGGCGACTTCCTCTCGATGTGGATGAACGCCCTGCGTCGGTTATCCATGCCTGACCTCAGCTGTGACCTCGACCACGCCGTTCCTCTGCTCCGCCTGCCTTCGCCTCTCCTCGAGCACGCGGCGATAGTCCCTCGGCATCACCTTCACGAAGAAGGGCAGGTACCTGTCCCAGTGCTCGAGCACCTCCGCGGCGCGCGGGCTGTTCGTGAGCTCGTAGTGCCGCTCCACGAGCGTGCGGATCGTGGGCTCGTCCTCGGGATCGTTCAGGTCCTCCAGGTCGACCATCTGCCTGTTGCACCTCTGCTCGAGCCGCCCGTCCTCGTCGAGCACGTAGGCGATGCCGCCGCTCATTCCCGCGGCGAAGTTGCGCCCCGTCCGGCCGAGGATGACCACCCGACCTCCGGTCATGTACTCGCAACCGTGGTCGCCGACGCCCTCGACAACCGCGTGGGCTCCGCTGTTGCGGACCGCGAACCTCTCGCCCGCGACGCCATTGAAGTACGCCTCTCCGCTGGTGGCGCCGTACAGCGCGACGTTGCCGAGCAGGATGTTCTCCTCCGGCCTGAACCTGGCACCCGCCGGAGGGTACATCACGACCCGCCCGCCGGACAGCCCCTTGGCCACGTAGTCGTTGGCGTCTCCCTCGAGCGTGAGCGTGATGCCGCGCGGCAGGAACGCTCCGAAGCTCTGGCCGGCCGAGCCGTGGAACCGGAGCTGGATCGTGTCTTCCGGCAGGCCCCCTCCGCCGTACCTGCGCGTGACCTCGCTGCCAAGCATCGTCCCGACGGTGCGGTGCACGTTCCGGATCGGCATCTCGGCCGCGACGGGCTCTCCGCGCTCTAGCGCGGGCCTCGCCAGCTCGATCAGCTGGTTGTCGAGCGCGGCCTCGAGCCCGTGCTCCTGCGGCTTCGTACAGCGTACCTCCACGCCGGGGCCCAGCGGCGGCTCGCGCAGGACGAGCGAGAGGTCCAGCCCCTTCGCCTTCCAGTGATCCACAGCCCTGCGCACGTCCAGCTTGTCCAGTCGCCCGATCATCTCGTCCATCGTCCGGAAGCCGAGCGCCGCCATCAGCTCTCGGACCTCCTCCGCGATGAAGTAGAAGAAGTTCTGCACGAACTCGGGCTTCGCGTCGAACTTCCTGCGCAGCACCGGGTCCTGCGTCGCGATGCCCACCGGGCAGGTGTTCAGGTGGCAGACGCGCATCATGATGCACCCCATCACGACGAGGGGGGCGGTCGCGAACCCGAACTCCTCCGCACCCAGGAGCGCTGCGATCACGACATCGCGCCCAGTCTTCAGCTGGCCGTCCGTCTGGACGATCACCCGACTGCGCAGGTTGTTCATCACGAGCACGTACTGCGTCTCGGCCAGCCCCAGCTCCCAGGGGATGCCCGCGTGCTTCAGGCTGGTGAGCGGCGAGGCGCCCGTGCCGCCATCGTGCCCCGAGATCAGGATCACGTCGGAGTGCGCCTTCGCGACTCCCGCGGCGACCGTGCCGACCCCCACCTCCGCGACCAGCTTCACGCTGATCCGCGCCCGTGGGTTCGAGTTCTTCAGGTCGTAGATGAGCTGCGCCAGGTCCTCGATCGAGTAGATGTCGTGGTGGGGCGGGGGCGAGATGAGCGCCACGCCCGGCGTCGCGTGCCGCACTCGGGCGATGTTCTCGTCCACCTTGTGCCCGGGCAGCTGGCCGCCCTCGCCGGGCTTGGCTCCCTGGGCCATCTTGATCTGCAGCTCCTCGGCGTTGACGAGGTACTCGCTCG
>CADDYR010000111.1 GCA_902810765.1 Chloroflexota bacterium | reverse complement strand
GGGGGGACGTCCCTCAGCACCACGGCACCCGCCCCCACCGTCGCCATCTCCCCGATCCTCACGTTCGGCCCCACCGATGCCCCGGTGAACACGCGCGCACCGCGGCCGACGTGCACGTGGCCGGCGAGGGCGACGCCGGGAGCGAGGTTCGTGTAATCCTCGACGACCGAGTCGTGCTCGACGATCACGCCCGCATGGATCATCGCCCCACGCCCGATCAAGGCATATGGCTGTATCACTGCGAGCGCGTTTACGATCGTGCCCTCGCAAATGGTGGCCGTACTCGCGATCACGGCCGACGGATGTACGGCGCGCACCAGCGGCAGGCGATGCTCCAGGACCCGGCGGGACAGCTCTGCCTTCTGGTCCGGCAGGGGGCAGCAGACCAGCGCCGCCTCGACCTGCAACGCTTCCAGCTGCCCCAGGACCTCCAGACCTCCCAAGACCGGAGCTCCCCCAACCATCTGCCCTACCAGGCCCCGCGTGGGACTCAGGTCAACGAGCCCAACGGGCAGGTGCTCCCCGGTCAGTCCGAACGTCTCGAGGGCATACTTTGCCTGAGCTCCGGCACCGACGATCAGGACTCGCACACGCGATTCTCTAGGGGTTCCACGTGCCGCACGCCAGGTAAGCCAGCATCTCGGACGCTCAGGTCAGGGCCAGCGGCTTCCGGGTGAACGCGCCGTACAACCGCGAGAACTCGTCTATGCCATCCTCGAGCGTGTACCGCGGAGTGAAGCCGAGCATCGAGATCTTGCTGCAGTCCACCTCGTACGAGAATTGGTTCAGCAGCTGCTCGTCGGTGTGCACGACCTGCAGGCGCGGGAACCGGGGCTCCATGAGCCTCAGTATGTCGTTCACGCTCGCGTTCTCGCCGACGATGTTGAAGACCCCTCCCTCGGTCTGCCCGTTCTCCAGGCAGAACACGAGCGCCCTGGCCACGTCGTTCACGTGGATGAACGGCCTCTTCTGCTCGCCGGTGCCGTGGACCTCCAGCGGCGCCCCGACAGCCGCTCTGAACGCGAATATGTTTATCACCGTGTGGACCCTGAGGCCCTCCGAGTAGCCGTAGACGGTCGCGAAGCGCAGCACAGTGGGCTTCAGTCGGCCGCCCGTGGCTTCCTCGAGGGCGAGCACGTCGCCCTCGCCCTTGAGCTTGAACTCCCCGTACGGACTGGCCGGGTGGCACTCGCTGTCCTCGTACACGATCCCCTCGGTCGGGCCGTACACGCTGCAGGTGGAGGCGTACAGGAAGCGCCTGACGCTCGGGGCCTCCCTCGCCGCCTTCACCAGGTTCAGGGTCCCCTGGTAGTTGATCTGCTCGGTGGCATCGCGTCGCTCGAACGACAGGGGGGCGTTGCAGAGCGCCGCGAGGTGGATGACCACGTCGGTGTCGTCGCCGATCGCCTTCCTCACGTCCTCCTCGCTCCGGATGTCGCCGAGCACGAAGTCGTAGTCCAGCCCCTCGGGCAGGTTCATCAACGACTGGAACTTCTCCTCCTGCATGTTGTCGAGGATGCGGATGCGGCGCACACCAAGCAGCTGCTCCTCCGCGAGCTGGCGTAGCAGCACCGAGCCGATGTATCCGGCCCCACCTGTGATCAGTACGTTCACTCGGATCCTCCTACGATGGCTTGATGTCGTGAAGCACTCGGACGACGTACTCGAGGTCGTCGCTCGTCAGCTTCGGGTGATTCGGCAGGCCGATGAGCTTGCCCGCCACCTTCTCCACGTTGGGCAGGCAGAGGTCGCGGTAGTCGGGCACCTCGCCCTCGTAGTGGTGCCCGCCGTTCCACGGCTTGCCGTTCGCGTAGAAGTTCTGCTGCTGCATCAGAGGCTGCCTGTACAGGGGCGTCTGGTAGCGCTGGCGGACCTCGATCCCCCTCGAGCGCAGCAGCCTCACGAGGTCCATCACACCCATCCCCAGCTTGTCCTCGTCCACGAACACCGGGCACCAGAAGAACGTGTGGCGGACGTGTGGCTCGCTCTTGGGCACCTCGAGCCACTCGATGTCCGAGAGCTGGGAGAGCAGCCAGCGCGAGTTCTCGATGCGGGCGCGGTTGCCCTCCTCGAGCCTGCCCAGCTGCACGAGCCCGAGGGCGGCCGCGATCTCGGTCATCCGGTAGTTGTAGCCGAGCATGACGTGGTGGTCGCGGTCCGTCATCCCGTGGCCGCGCATCAGCAACGTGTATCGAGCTACGCCCTCGTCGTCGGTAGTGACGATGCCCCCCTCGCCGGTGGTCATCGCCTTGGTCGCATAGAACGAGAATATGCCCGCGTCGCCGATGGAGCCGACTCGGCGTCCCTTGTACTCGGTGCCGTGCGCCTGGGCGCAGTCCTCGAGCACCTTCAGCCCGGCCTCCCTCGCGACCGCGCAGATGCCGTCCATGTCCGCGGCGTTGCCGAAGAAGTGGACCGGCAGGATCACCTTCGTGCGGGGCGTGATCCGCTTCCTCACGTCCTCTGGGTCGAGGCAGAAGCTATCGGGGGCGATGTCGGCGAAGATCGGCACCGCACCGGCGTGGAGGACCGAGGTGACCGTCGAGAAGAAGGTGAGGGGCGGCACGATCACCTCGTCGCCCGGCCCCACTCCCAGCGCTGCCAGGGCGCAATGCAGGGCGGCGGTGCCGTTCGAGACGGCTACGGCGTACCTGACGCCGACGTACTCGGCGAACCGCTCCTCGAACTCTCTCACCCTGCGGCCGGAGACGTACTGTCCCGAGAGTATGACCTCCCGGACCGCCTGTACCTCCTCCTCGCCGACCAGTGGCTCGGCGACCTTGATGAATCTCGTCGTCGTCATACAGGATCCCCCACGACAATAAGGTGCAGACCGCGTGAATTATAGCCGCCGGTAAAGCGCCCGATCAACGAGTCGTTAACCTTTCGTTAGCACGGAGCATCCCTTACGAGGCGCGCACCGTGCCCATGAGTACAATCGCAGCGAGCGTCGGATCGTCACACCCGCGGGTTCCTAAGCGCTCTCCCCCGCGGGTGGGAGCATACCTCGCTCGGGCGGGGCGGGCAGCGCCGCGGGAGCGGAGTCCGGGCTCTCGGCGGGCACGAGCTCGAACAGCGCCGCCGTCATCCCGAGCATGAACCAGACCAGCTCCTGGTGTAGCTGGTGCTCTATCAGGAAGTTGATGGCAAATGACCACCACAACGCCGCGAACGCCATCAGCAAGTAGCGGCGCGGCACGTGTGGCTCCCGCCTGATCTGCCTGTGCAGCATCCACAGCACCTGGCCCAGCAGCCAGAGCAGCGCGAGCAGGGCCACGACCCCACCGTCGAGCACCGCGTCGACGTACTGGTTGTGGGAGGAGGAGTACGTGGCGTAGCCAAGCAGATACCTCTCTCGCGGAGTGATGTAGCTGCCCAGATCCTCATCAAAGTGGCCTATGCCGATGCCGAGCAGGGGGTGCGTCACGGCCATTCGGAGCCCGGTCCGGAGCAGGATCAGTCGGCTGCTGTTGGAGGTCCCCTTTTGGGTCTGGAAGTTCAGCGTCGTGCCCAGCCGATCCCTCACCGTGCTCGGCATGAGCACCGCCACGCCCACTGCAATCGCGAGCACCACTAGCACTATTCTGAGGTTGATCTTCCGGTGGTAGAGCAGGAAGATCATGAACAGGCTTCCGCACAGCGAGACCACCGCGCTGCGCGAGAGCGTGAGGAACATCGCGCCCAGACATATCACGAGCGCGAGCGAAAGCCACCGCCTGGCCGCCTTCGAGAGCCTGTCCGAGCGGACGACGAAGAAAAAGGCGAAGATACTGACGACCATCAGGTACAGGCCGGACGAGTTCTTCTCGTCCCTGCCCACCCAGATGTCGAGGTAGTAGCGATGATTCAGTATGTAGTCGGCGAAGCCGTACACCGCCGCGAGCGTGAACCCGACGATCAGGATGTACAGGGAGCGCTCGAGCGAATCCAGCGAGCGCGCGACGTTCGGGACCACGAGCGCGATCAGGAACAGCGCGATCGTCTTTAACGCCAGCTCCAGTGTCCTCTCCTGGAAGTCGGCTCTGAGGATGACCGAAGCCAGCACGGCCAGGACGTAGAGCGCAGCGGGCCACAGCACTCGCGGTATGCGCAGTGGCAGCGCCCCCGTCACGCCCAGGCCCCGCATCCCCCACAACAGGATGAAGAGAAGAGAGCTGATAAGGATGAGCGGAATGTTGTTGCCCGTGGCCGAGAACTGGCCGCGCCAGAAGAAGTTGCCCGTCAGCGCGAGGGCGAGGATGTACAGCGGCACGTGGCGCTTGTCTATGCTTATGCGAAGCTCGCGCTCCTGAGCTACTGTCACTGCACACTCCTTCCCTGCCCCACGGGGCCGATATGCCGCTGGAGCTGACCCCACCGGGACCGCAGGACGAGGATGTCGCTCTTCTTGATCAGCAGTATGTCCAGCAGGTTACACCCCGTCCAGCGCACGAACAGGGCTGCGAGGATCACCGTCGAGAGCGAGTAGCTGATGGCCGACGCTACCGCGGCGCCCTTGATTCCCCAGCCCGGCATCGGGATGAGCCAGAGGTTGATCGCCACGTTCACCGCCATGGCCACAATCGTCGCCCGCTCGAACCAGACGGCCTTGCCCTGCCCTATGAAGTAGTTGGCGAGGACCTTCTGAAGCGAGAAGACGACCGTGCCGATCAGCAGCACGCGCAGGGCGGTGACGCCGTCAGCGCTCCGGATCCCGTACACCACGCTCAGCAGCAGCCCCGCGCCCGCGTACAGCACCACGCCCGCGAGAAGGCTCGCCGTGAACACGACCCGTGCGGTCCGCTCCGTGATGCGCTTCGCCTGGTCGGCGTCCCTGGTGGAAGCCCTGGGCATGAGAGCCGTCGAGATCGTGTTCGGGAGCAGCCAGATAGCCTCGGCCCAGGTCGTCGCGACCATGTACACGCCCAGCGGCGACGCACTCATGAAGGCCTTGATCAGGAAGGCGTCGAACCGGTACCCTATCGCCTGGGCCACCGACCCGGCCTGCACGTGTACTCCGTACCGGACAGTCCGAGAGAACACCTTCGAGTCCAGCCTTGCACCGAGGCCGAACTCGCGCCCGATCACCCAGAGACTGCTCAGCAGCGTCAGTACGGTGTTGGCGAGGATGGCGAGGGCCATTCCCGCGTACCTGGCGTCAGCCGTAGAAGGAAGCAACACTCCCAGCAGCAGCAACGCGGGCAGGGTGACGTACCGCAGTGCGTACATCGCGCTGTACGTGCCCATCCTGTTCTCGCCGATCCAAAGGTAATCGAGGTAGCTCTGCGCGATCACTATCGGAAAGGTGAGCGTGATGATCGTCATCGGCAGGGGGGTCGAGACGTCGAGCGGCACGAAAATCCGGAGCAGGCTGAAGAGGGCAATGGATGCCGCCCCGAAGATGATGGAGCCGAGGACTGCGTTCCCCAGCACCTCGCTCACCTCCATGCGCCTCTGCCCCCGAAAATGGACGTGCGCCGGCCCCAGTCCGAGCGATCCCAGGGTCGTGACGTAGGTAGATACGAGGATGAGCAGCGCGTACACGCCGTTGCCGGTCGTCCCCGTGAGGCGCACCAGCAGGATGCCGATCAGCATCCCGATCAGCTTCTGATACATCCTGCACAGGAAGACGAAGGCACTGCCGCGGATCATCGGTGTTCCAGGGCTCTTAGGTACTCGCCCTCGATAAGACGCACGTTGCGCTCAATATCGAAGCTCTTGCGGGCCCAGCGGACGGAGTGCTCGGCCATGGCCGCCCTCCGGTCGGGCCGCTGCAGCAGATCAGTGATGGCCGCCGCCAGCGCGGAGACGTCCCGCGCCGGAACCAGCACGCCGGTCTCGCCGTCTCGAACTATCTCCGGGATACCTCCCACCCGGGTCGCCACGCTCGCAACCCCTACGAACGCTGCCTCTATAAGCGCGACGGGGCTCGCCTCCGACAGCGATGGCAGAACGAAGACGTCCGACGCTGATAGGACGAGCCTCACGTCCGACCGGCTGCCCAGGAACAGGACCTTCCTCTCCACTCCGAGCCGCTGCGCGAGCGCCCGAAGAGCCTCGGCCAGCTCTCCGTGTCCCACCACCAACAGCCTCGCGCCGAGGACGCGCTCGAGGATGCCCGGCATCGCCTCGATGAGATAGCGGTGCCCCTTGATCGGCCGCAGTCTTCCGACCGTGCTGATGACCGGCCCGCACTCCAAGCCGAGCTCCCGTCTGAAGTCGGCCACCTCCTCGTCCGAGGCTCGGCACCACGACGAAGGCTCTATACCTGGGTATATCACGGAGAACTTGCCCGGGGGAAGCGGTTGGAAGCGCAGGAGCTCGTCGCGCACGGACTCGTTCACCGTGATGATGCGCTCCGTCAGCGCGTTGAGCAGCCAGTCCACGAATACGTTCCGGACCCTGCGGCTCTTGAAGGGCATGCCGCGCTTGTGGGTCACGACCGGCCGATGGGTGAGGATGGCCGCGGCGCGTCCCCACGTCTCTCCGGCGTACAGGTTGGTGTGAATCACGTCTATGTGCTCTCTCAGGATGACGCGCACGAGCTCGAACAGGTTGGCAGGGTCGTTCCGGCCGTAGCCCTTGATGTGGTACTGCGGCACCTCCAGAGAGGCGAACTGGTCGCGGATGTGGGCGTCACCCTCCGTGATCCTCAGGTTGGCGTACGACCCGAACTCGATGCTCGCCAGCACCGGCCTGAACCTCGAGCGGTCGAGCCGCCTGAGGAGCTCGAGGAGCTGCCACTCCGCGCCCCCCTGAGCGATGGGGCCCATCACGATCAGGACGCTAATGGGCCGCACTGACGCTCCCTTCCTTCGTCAGCATCTCCTCCACCGCGTCGCGCAGGGTGAGCGAGGGCGTGAATCCGAGCTCCCGCTCTACTCTCGACGTGTCGAAGTGAAAATCCGGCAGGTCCACCTCGCGCTTCGCGGCCCCCCGATCTGGCTTTCGCTCGATGGGCACCGTGTATCCGAGGAGGCGCTGCCCGGCCTCCTGCACCAGCTCGATGATCGAGGCCACGCTCAGCGTCTCCCTGCCTCCGAGGTTGTATATCCCCTCCGCACCCTGCTCTATCGCGAGCTTGTAGGCGACCGCGGTATCGCGCGCGTGCAGGAAGTTGCGCGCCTGCTCTCCAGTGCCGATCATCGTGATCGGCTGACGCGCTCGCACTCGCTCGGTGAGGATGTTGAGCAGAGACTTCTTAGTGGGCAGGTCCCCGTACACGTTGCTCTGCCGGAATATCGCAACCTTCAGGCCATCCACCTTCTGAGCCGCGCGCAGGACATACTCGCACCCCGCCTTCAGGTTCCCATACAGGCCGATGGGCGCGATAGGTGTCTCCTCGGTGATGTGGTAGGGGGGGATGCCGTATACGGCGAAGGTCGACGGGAACAGCACCTGTTGCACCCCGGCTGCCACGGACGCGTCCGTGACGTACTTCGTGGCGACGAGCACGTTCCGGGCAGCTCCCTCCGGGTCGTTCTCACACACGGGGATCCCAGTGTAACCCGCCATGTGGACCACGACGTCCTGATCCCGGACCATCTCCCTGACGTGATCCGGGTTTGCCACATCCATCTCCTCGACGAGGACGTCGCCGATCTGCCTTATCTGCCCGATAGAGAAGTTATCTATGGCCCTGATCTCGTGGTCGTGACGCAGCAGCTCGACGATAGCAGATCCGATGAGCCCCGCGGCACCGGTCACCAGAATCCTCATGCTCTTCCCATCCTTAGCAAGCGTTGTTGCGGCCCTGGCCCGGGCGCCAGACACGTCACAAGGGCGGTGGAGGGAGCAGAGAGTCCAGCCCATCCCGCCCTTGCGAGGTTCCGGTCGCCAGTCCGGCGAAACCCGTTAGCTGACAGCCACGCGCCTCAGCAACTGCTCGGGCACGAACCTATCCTTGTACGCGATCAGAGTGTCTCGGTAGGGTGCCAGGCTCTCGAGCGTGTCGCGTATGCCCGCGTCAATGTCCACCCTCTGGTTGGGCAGGAGCTCGGATATGAACCTCTGGTTCTCCATCACCATCTGGTGTTCTTCCTTCTCGACGCGCGGGTTCTCGATGTGCTCGACCTCGACCCTCAGCCCCATCTCGCGCGCGTTGTTCTCGATGGCCTCGGCTATCTCCCCGATCCCCACCGGGCCGCTCGTCTGGTTGAAGATCTCGAACTTGCCGGTGCCCTGCCTGTGCGCGGCCGCCGCGATCGAGTCGACCGCGTCCTGCAGCCCGATGTAAGGCTTCTTCTGAGCGCCCTTGCCGTAGACGGTGATCGGGAATCCGGACAGCGCCTGCGCCGCGAAGCGGTTGACCACCACACCGAAGTAGAAGTCGAAGTCGAACCGCGTTGCCAGACGAGCATCCTTCGCCGTGTCGTCCGTGGTGGTGCCGTAGGTTATCGCGGTGCGGAGGTCTACTACGGACAGCTTCCACTGACGGTTGGCCAGCCACAGGTTGTTGACGTCCTGGCACTTGCTCATGTGATACCACGAGCCCGCCATTCCGGGGAATATCACTGTGTCGCGCCGGCCGTTCCGCTCGATCTCGACGTAGCCCTCTGGAATGTCGAACTCCGGAGCGCCGTACACGCCCGTCGTGGTCGTCTCCACGAACAGGGTGTCGAGCAGGTTGTTCTCCTTCAGCCCCCAGAGTAGGTTGCGGGTGGACTGCGTGTTGTTGTGCTGGGTGTAGTTGGCGCGCTCACCGCTGATCTCCGAGTAAGGCGCCGAGGGCTGGGCAGCCAGGTGCAGCACGATCCTAGGGCGGTAGGTGACGTACAGCTGATTCACGAAGTCGCGGTCGCACAGGTCGCCCTCGATGAAGCTGATGTTGCGATACCCGTGCTCCCACGCCGCCTTCAGGCGCTCGTTCGTGCTCGCGATGGGGACCGCCGAGACGGACCCCACCTCCTCCACCCAGCGCCTGCGCGCGTAGTTGTCGACGCCGACTATCCTCTCCTCGGGGAACTCCCGCGCCACGCGAAGCGTTGCGGGCCAGCCGATGTACCCATCGGCACCGGTTATCAGGATCGCCATCTGTAATCAGTACCTCCACAAAGCTTCAGATTGTGCATTGCCTTGGGCGACTCCGTCGTCCCCCTAGCCGGTGCTCTCCACCGCCGATCTGCGCGAGACCGAGCGCTGCGGCCGTCGAACGAACTCGGCAACGTACGCCGCGATCACCCCCAGTACGAGCCCCACGATCAGCCCGACGATGGGCAGCACGAACACGGGCAGTCCGGCCTTCGAGGGCCTGATCGCCTCGGTCGCCAGTACCACCTTCTGCGTCGCGATGTTGTTCTGGACCTGCTGCTGCCTGATCAGTGTGTTCAGGTTGAGGTAGGTGTTCTTGTTCACGTCCCTGTTCACGATGAGCATCGAGCGCTTCGACGACAGGTCCTCGAGCCTGGATCTCAGGGCGCCTATCTTGTTCTGAGTGTCCTGGATATTCGTCTGCAGACTCGCCTGCTTGGTCTTGAGGACCGAGATCAGCGAGTCTATGAAATGGATCTGCTGTTGTGGCGTCAGCTTGCTGATCGACTGGAGCGACGGCTGTACCACGAGCGATGAGGTCGCGGGTTGCTGGGGAGCCACGGTCACGTTCGGCTGATTCTGCGGGGACGTCTGATTGGACTGCAGGCTCGACACCGGGGGCAGGAACTGCGACACGTCCACGTTCGCCGCCTGAGATGTGAACGAGGAGAGGCTGAGCAGCAGCACCGGCAGGCTGGATGCGGCCCCCGGCTTCGAGCTCCGAAGCTGCGACTTCAGCAGCTCGGCGTTCGTCACGTTGAGCTGGATCTGGTTCGCCTGCGACTGATAGTCGCTCAGCAGGCTCTGCTCTGCTGCCAGCCGAGAGGCGGCCTGAGGAAGGCCGCTCGTGGCCTCGAACTTGTCCAGGGCCTGCTGAGCCTGATTCCACTTCTGTTCGACAGCCTGAAGCTGCTTCTGCGCCTGTCCCACGTCGAAGCTCGTCGCATCGTACGTCTCGTTCACGTAGCCGACCGCGGCGTTCGCCCACGCGTTGGCGATTAGCTGCGACACGCCGGGGTCGGGGTAGGTCGCGGTGACCTCCAGGATGTTCTGCTGGCCCTCAGGAGGGCTCACCTGCACGTACTCCATCAGATCGACCGGCTTGCGCAGGTTCGCCGGGAGCTGATTGCCGATCTGCGCTTCCACGCGCTGGGCCACGACGTTGCTGTGGCTCAGGTAAGCGAGCGTGTCTAGCGAGATATCCGGCAGCGTGAGGCTGTTGATCGTGGGGTTTATCTGCCCGGGCGACAGAGACTGGGTGTCGACCGAGACGTTCGACGGCGACGGCCTCACGAAGATGCTCGCAGTGCTCTCCCACTCGCTCGGGCGAACGACCGCGAAGACGATCCCGGCCACTAAGCCGAGAAGCGTGAGTGCAGCGATAACTCGCACCTGACGTCCAAGGACTCGAACGTACGGGGCGAGGTCAACAACTGTGCTGGACAAGGTGCCTCCTAAGATATCCTCTCTGCAGATTCCTGGGGGCGTTGCCCCTCAGGTACGCAGATTACCGACAGAGTATAGTCGCGGCTCCGTACGACTGTCAATTCAGTGTAAACGCGCCCTTAACCCCGTGCCGCCTCATCCGCCGGCTGCCGTGCGAGCGCGTCGGTCAACCCCAGAAAGAGCCAGAAGTACACGGCCAGCTGGATCCCAAAGTAGAAGGCATCCACCAGGCCGTGCGTTACAGACGCGGTCATGGCGACGAGCAGCGCGAGCCCGAACGCCCTCGTCGTGCCGTCCGCCGAGCGGAACAGCCCCCACGCCCGAACGTAGAAGGCCCCGACGAGCCAGCAGATCGCCGCGAGTCCAAAGATGCCGAGCTTCGTCCAGAAGTCGAGCACCAGGTTGTGCGAATCCACCAGCTGGGTACCCTCGAGCCTCTGCGAGGGGATGTAGCGATGCATCCACTTGACGTTGCCCAGTCCGGCCCCCGTCAGGGGATGCGCGCGTATCTCGTCGAGCGCGGCGTGCCAGAGCCTCAGGCGCGTGTTCGCCGATCCGCTGCCCACCCCGATCAGCGAGGCCAGGTGACGGCGATCCCTCATGCCCACTAGGACGACCGCCCCGATGGTGCCGACAGCGGCCAGAGGGAGTGTCCACCGGAGCCTCCCGCTCAGTATCCCGATCATCAGGAGGGCCACCGCCACCGCCAGCCATCCCCCTCTCGACCCCGACATCAGGTCCACGACCGCCATGGCAGCCACCCCGGCGCCGTACACCCACCTGCGGCCCGTGCGCTTGGGTAGCGCGACCACGAGGCCCGCGAAGAACGGCAGCGATCTGCTGATATACAGCGCGAGCGTGTTCGGGTGGTTGAACAGGCTCTCGGTCCTGAAGCTGACCGTGTGTGGCGACGGCGGGTGCAGGAACAGGTTCACCCCCCGCACGATACCGATCACCGACACCAGGACCGCCGCGGCGAAGAGCACGTCGGTCAGTATCCAGACGCGCCGACGGCTCGACACGGTCATCAAGACCAGCGCGAACAAGGCCAGGGGCTCCACAAGCTCGGAGTACGCGCGAAGCCCGATCCTGAGCGCGCTCTCGCCCCCGGAGGGCGGGGCGTGCGGCGTCATCAGCAGGAGGGAGCCGGTCGCCAGGAGGACGAGGATCAGCCCCGGCCACAGGTAGCCAGTGTCAGCAGCCCGTCGCGCAACTGCCCTCATATGGGCGGGTCCCCTCGTCAGAGCTCCCCATCCAAACTGGAGGAGCAGGCCGAGCCAGGCCGAGATCAGCAGGAGGTCCACGATCGAGATCCCCAGGGGGGAGCGCCGCACGACGAAGTGGAACGGCAGCGAGCCCAGGATCAGCAAGAGCGACAGGAACGGGAAGAGGGCGGTCAACAGGCCGAAGGCGACGAGGCCGGCGGCCACTCCTCCGTAGCCTGGCAGCACGAGATACGCGACTATCCCTGCCACGGCGACGGGCACGCCAACGGCCGGCCCGGAAGCCGACTCCGAGCCGAACACCGCTGGCAGGGCGCCTCGTAGGGTTGTGCGCAACTCCAATCCAGCCTCCAGGCCGATGCCCGACGCATCAGTATAGCAGCCATCCAGTGCAGGTCACGATGCCACGAGCGCCCGAAGCGCGGGCCCGGCCGTGCCCGCCGATTGACTGCCCCGAGCGCCGGGGCCTATAATCGCGCGCACGACCTCGACAGGAAGGACCGGAGATTGCAGATCGGGCTGATCGGGCTCCCCCTGAGCGGCAAGAGCACCGTGTTCCAGGCGCTCACGGGCGTGAGGGCCGCGCCCGCTTCCTACGGTCGGCGCGATGAGCCCCACGTGGCGGTCGTGAGGGTGCCCGACGACAGGCTGGAGCGCCTCGTGCCCCTCTTCAACCCTCAGCGCACCGTCCACGCCTCCGTCGAGTTCGTCGACCTCGGCGCGCTCCGCACGCCCGGCGCCGAGCCCGGAGAGGGGTTCAGCCCCTCCTTCCTCGCCGCCACCCGGAACGTGGACGCCCTCGCGCTCGTCGTCGGGGCCTACCTGCCCGACTCCGACCCAAAGCGCGACCTGGAGGAGCT
>CADDYR010000110.1 GCA_902810765.1 Chloroflexota bacterium | reverse complement strand
GGGGTGAGGGATGCACCGGCGGCCGGCCCGCGAACTTCGGCGGGATCTCGATCAGCGCCTTCGTGATGAGCACCGCCACGGGGTTGAGGTCGCTCGCGTATGCCTCCAGCCCCAGACGCTGCGCTTCGAGTGGAATCGAGCCCCCGCCGCAGAAGGGGTCGAGCACGGGCGGAGGATGGCCGTTCGTGCTCTTCAGTATCTCCTCCCTCGCCTCGGAAAGCGCCTTCTGGTCGTTCGTGCTCTCCCACTTCACGAGCTTCTGGATGATCCCGAACAGCCGCTGGCGCTCGGCGACCTCCGCCTCCTTCGTGGGGAACCGATCGGGGTGTGCGGAGGGGTCGTCCACGAGGGAGGCGAACAACACCGCGCGGCACGTCGAGAGGGGCTTACGCGACCACCAGAGGTGCAGGGTAGAGGGGTGCCCGTGGCGGATGCTCTTCTCCCTTGCCGACTCGAAGTTGATCGTCTGCAGCGGCAGCGCCACCTCTATGAGCTTCCTCCTGTACGTGCCGGTCATGCCTGCATCCCTTCCTTGTTCTGAACACTCTTTGGCGCGCTCAGCGTGTCCAGTTCCCTGATCCAGCCGCGGGCTATCTCCAGCAGCTGCACGAATCGGATCAGCCGCTGCTCGTCCCTGGCGTAGTCCGCCGCATGTGCCAACTGGTTACGCAGCTCCTTCGCTCCCACGGGTTGGCGTCCTCGAACAGGTTCATGGTTATGGTGTCCTTTCCGGTCCCTCTAGCCTTAGCTCGGGGAAGTAGGTCTGGTAGTAGCCTCGGTCTCGCGTGAGCAACACGTCTGCCTGTTCCACGGCGTGCCCTCCGATGAGGAAGTCGGAGATGATGTGCTGCCGCCAGGACACGACAATCCCACAGTTGGGGCAGCGCGACTCGAACCGATGCCCGCAGTGAGGACACTGGACGTCGAGGCCACGCCGACGGGAGTACGACCTCCACGCTCGGGCCGACAGCCACAAAGCCGCCTCGGTGAACGGCTCTAGCTGCACCGACACGTCCCTCAGAAAGGCGGGCAGGTCCCCTTGGCGGTCGAAGGCCGCCGCAAGCTCCGAGTACACCACCGGACAGATCACCAGCGGCCCCTGCCTGCTTGCATCTCTGAGCGCACGTCCCGCCGCACCGCTTGCCGCCTCATCGCCCGCTAGCACATCCAGCAACACGTTTGTATCTACCGCCGTTCTCACGCGTCCGTCGCGTCCCCTAGCGGCTCCCCCCGGAGAGTGTCCACGAACTCGTCCACGGAGTCCCCTGGCAGCTTGCCACGAAGGTACCCCTGCCAGCGGGCCAGCTTCTCTTCGCTAACGCGCTTGTAGAGCACCACCTGCCCGTCCCGAATCTCGAACTCCACCTCGGATCCGGGCACGAGCCCGAGCGCGTCGCGGACCTTCTTCGGCAGCGTCACCTGCCCCTTGCTTGTCACTGTGGACACGGCCTTATCCTCCCACGCCGATGTATTACTGCTTCCGCATTACATACATGGTAATGCCCCGCCTGGGGGGAAGTCAATCAGCATCGTCATCAGTGCTTCAGCTCGGCTCCGTAGACCTCGCCAGCAGATCCGAGAGCTTGTAGTTCGCGCTCGTCACCTCGAAGTCGGGCTGGTTATGGAAGGGCCGGCGGACGTAGCGCGGCTCCGCCGCCTCGCCGTCCACCTCGACTATCGCCAGGATGTACTCGTCCGGCTTGTTCAGCCCGGTCAGGATCTCGTTCTTCGTCACGGTCACGGTGTCGGCTCCCGCCGCCCTCCCCTTCACCTCGATGAACCGGAGCCTCCCCGTGCCGGGCACCCTCGACTCGATGTCGTACCCCACCTTCTAGGCGCTCACGTCGCGCGGCTCGTAGCCCAGGCGCCGCTCGGCCTCCATCACCGCCTCCATCGCGAGCATCTCGACCTCGCGGGTGTCTCGGGCCTCACCTGGCATGGGCAGGGATGTGCCGGTGAGGTGCGCGAGCAGGCCGGCGGGCACGACGAGCGCTCCCCCGATCAGCACGGGCGGCAGCGGTGAGATGCGCCGCTCCTGCTCCAGCTCCTCCATTCTGCGGTCCAGCCTGGACTCCAGCTCGTCGGCTCTGCGCCCGGCCTGCTCGGAGTTGAGTCGGGCGTTTACCCTGCCCGCCTGTTCCTGGCTCCTCAGCTCGTTCGCCCGACGGTCCCAGTAGCCGATCTCCGCCGTGAGCCGCGCCTTCACCTCGCGCATCGTCTTGTCGAGCAGCTCCTCCTTGTACCGGCGCACCTCCTCGAGGTGCTCGGGCACGAGGCAGGAGACGGCGTAGTCCAGCACCCGTCGCTCGAGCTCCGACCCCACCCACCGCTCCCCGAGCAGCGGCTCGACGGCCCGGCGCTCCTCGTCGGTCAACGGCCTGTAGTCCAGGTACGGCGCGTAGCCCGCGGACCTCACCCCTCCCCGCTGGTCCACCTCGACGAACTGCATCCGGCGCGAGATCACCCTCCGGTTGCCCGCCCGGTCCTTGCGGGCGTCCTGCAGCGCGTGCTCCAGGTAGAACAGTGCCCGCGCATCCCGTCCGGGATCGGACGGGTCCACGAGGATCGTCCCCCGCCTGAGCTGTCCCCGATACCTCTCGAGCACGAGCGCGATCGTGGCGTCGAGCAGCGGGTGCCCGGGAAACACGAGGTCCGCTATCGGCTTGCCCGGAACCGGGATCAGCGCCTTGTCGAACGTGATCCGCTCGTAACTTCCGAGGATCGGGGAGCGCCCCTCCCGCAGCCGGTTGCGGACGGCCGTGGGGACGTGGCGGACCTCGTAGCGTCCGGGCTCGCGCTCGCGCACGGTCCCGCCGAGCAGCCTGAACGCCCGGAGGAAGAAGTCGGCGACGAAGTGCGGCTGCAGCCGCCTCGCCTCCGCCCGCTCCATGTCCTCGCGTATCCGGCGCACCTGTGAGGTGTCGAGCGAGTCCTGGACGAGCGCGTGCTGCTCGATCAGCTCCCGGATGTGGTCGCGGTCGAGGGCGTGGTCCACCTGCCTGGTCAGCCTCGCGCGCACGTCGGGCCTGTCGCCGTACCGCACCGCCTCGACGAGGAGGTCGCGGAGCGGCCGGTTCTCGAACGCCACCCGGCTCAGGATATCGAACACCTGGCCCCCCAGCGCGGCCCGCTGCTCCTCGAGCTTCTCGAGCAGCCGGTGGTACACGTAGCCCTCCCTCGTCTCCCGCGCGACGAGGCTCCACATGTGGCACACTTCGGTCTGGCCGATGCGGTGTATCCGCCCGAAGCGCTGCTCGAGCCGATTCGGGTTCCAGGGGAGGTCGTAGTTCACCAGCAGGTTCGCTCGTTGCAGGTTGATGCCCTCTCCTGCGGCGTCCGTCGCCACGAGCACCTGCACCTCCTCGTTCTGCCGGAACTCCTCCTGCGCGCGCAGCCGCTCCTCCCGGCCCATTCCGCCGTGGATCGTCACGACCGCCTCCTCGCGGCCCAGCAGCGTGCCGATCCGGGCGCACAGGTAGTTCAGCGTGTCGCGGTGCTCGGTGAACACGATCAGCTTGCGGCGCTTGCCCTCGGCATCGAACATGGCCGGGGTCTGGAGCAGCCCGGAGAGCTCCTCCCACTTGCGGTCCGCCCCCCTCCTGAGCACCGCGAACGCGAGCCGCTCGAGACGCTCGAGCGTCGCGATCTCGGCCTCCAGCTCGACGATCGTGCGGGCGGCGGAGGCCTGATCCACGACCCGCTCCTCGGTCTCCTCGATCTCGGACTCGGGCGCGTCCTCCAGGTCCTCGAGGTCGTCGGACGTGAAGGTCCTCGCTCCGGCACCCCTCACCATACCCCATCGCGCGGCCCGCTCCTCCTCCAGTCGCCGCTGCAGCCGCTCCCGCCGTCTACGGAGCGACTGGTAGATCGCCTCGGGGGAGGACGCGAGCCTCCTCTGCAGGATCGTGAGCGCGAAGCCGACGGTGCCCCGGCTGTCCCGGTCCAGGTTCTCCGCCCGGTTGAACTCCTCCCGCACGTACTCGGTGACCTGCCCGTACAGCTCCGCCTCGTCGTCGGAGAGGTCGTAGTTGACGGTGTATGCCCGTCTCTCGGGGAAGAGCGGGGTGCCGTCGAACTTGAGCAGCTTCTCCTTGACGAGCCTGCGCATCAGGTCGGAGACGTCGGCGCGGTGGGTCCCGCCCCGGAACCTGCCCTCGAAGCGGTCGGGGTCGAGGAGCGCCATGAACAGCTGGAAATCCTCCTCCTTGCCGTTGTGGGGGGTGGCGGTCATCAGCAGGAGGTTGCGCGTGACCCGCGAGAGCAGCTGCCCGAGGAGGTAGCGCTTCGTGAAGTGGACTTCGCCGCCGGAGAAGGAGGCGGACATCTTGTGCGCCTCGTCCACGACCACGAGGTCCCACTCGGTCTGCCGGAGCCTGGCCTGAACCGACTCGTTGCGCGCCATGTGGTCCAGCCTGCTGATCACGAGGCTCTTCTCGGCGTAGGGGTTGCCCGAGAGCGACGCCTCGATGCTCTCCCGGGTGATGATCTCGAAGGCGAGGCCGAAGCGCTGCCTCATCTCGTCCTGCCACTGGTCCACGAGGCTTCCGGGACAGCAGATCAGGCAGCGCTCGAGGTCCCCGCGGACCATGAGCTCCTTGATGAGCAGCCCCGCCATGATCGTCTTCCCCGCGCCGGGGTCGTCGGCGAGCAGGAAGCGCAGGGGCTGCCGGGGGAGCATCTCCTGGTACACCGCGGTGATCTGGTGCGGCAGGGGCTCGAGTATCGAGGTGTGCACCGCGAGTACCGGATCGAACAGGTAGGCCAGGCTGATGCGGTACGCCTCGGAGGCCAGCCGGAAGGTGGAGCCGTCGGCGTCGAAGCCCCAGGGCAGAGCGCTCGAGGCTATCTCCAGGTCCGGCTCGCGGTCGCGGTACAGGAGCTCGCGGTCGGGCCTGCCCGCAGCGTCGTTGTAGGTCAGCTCCAGCGCGTCCGGGCCGTACCAGTTCGTGGCCACCACCGTGACCGGCTCGTCGGGCAGGATGCCCTTCACCACCACTCCCGGGGTCAGCTCCTCGAGTCGTGCCAATCGCCCACCTCCATTCATGGCCTCGCACTCGCCCGCACCCGTGAGTATTCGTATCGCTGCCCCGTGACAGCTAGGGTGTCACGGGGTTCGGGTGCCGCGCATTCGTCCGTGCGATGTTCACGACCCCTACGCCACGGGCGCCGAATCGCTAAGGCTGTAAGAGGGCGCCGCGTGCTCGCGTCGTGGCCTGGCGTGAGGTCGCGACGGCGTGCGCACGCAAATCATATCACCGTTTTGCGATTCTGGCATCAGGAAGGTGGGAGGCTGGCTGCCGCCGCAGGCGTGAGCGAGCGCTTTGCCACCACGCGTGTAACGCTGCCCCGCATCATTTCGTTTACCTTTTGACCGCGGGGCTCGTGCCCTGCGGGTACAATTGGCTCCGAGGCGCCGGACACGTGGGAGCGTTCGGCGCGCGGAGCAGGTCGCAAGAGCGCCAGACCTCCCTGTTTGGAGGACGGGAGGTGACGAGGAGGGGATCTATCGAGGTGCCGGCATCCCCGGCGTTCGGCGGGTGATCCCCCGGCCAGGCGACGGTCGTCAAGGGCAGGCACAAACCGCGCGAGCGATCGCGCGAACAAATACCTCGCCCGCGTCGCCGCTGCTCCCACAGTAGTTCGATACCACGTCGCCCGTGCGGGGCACGCCCCGATGGGAGAGGTGCGCGCCCGGTGCGGCACGAGCCTTTGGAGGTACTACTGTGTGCGGCATATTCGCTTACACCGGCGGACGGACGGACGCCGCCTCGCTCGTCCTCGATGGCCTCAGGCGGCTGGAGTACCGGGGCTACGACTCCTGGGGGGTGGCGGTGCGCAGCGACGGGCGGGTGCTCGTCGAGAAGCAGGTCGGCAAGATCGGCGACGCGCGAGTCTCGATGCCCTCGAGCACCGTGGCCTTCGGGCACACCCGCTGGGCCACCCACGGCGGCGTGACCGACAAGAACGCCCACCCACACACCGACTGCTCCGGCCGACTGGCCGTGATCCACAACGGCATCGTCGAGAACCACTCGGAGCTCAGGCGCGAGGCGATCTCGCGCGGACACGTGTTCCGTTCCGAGACCGATACCGAGGTGATAGCACACCTGCTCGAGGACGAGCTTGCGGGGCGCAACGGCGATCCGAGGGCGCTGACCGACTCGGTGCGCTCGGTGTTCTCCAGACTCGTTGGGATGAACGCGCTGATGGTGCTCGACAGCCGCTCGGATGCGCTCGTCGCGGTGAAGCAAGGCTCCCCGCTCGTCGTGGGCTACGGAGAGGCGGGCCAGTACATCGCCTCGGACGCATCGGCCCTGCTGCCCCACACCCGCACGGTGACGTTCCTTGCGGACGGCCAGATGGTGGTGGCATCCCCCGACGGGGTCTCGGTCTGGGACGCGGCCTCCGGCAAGCGGGTCGAGCAGGAGGTGATGGAGCTCGACTGGTGCCCGGAGCAGTCCGAGCTGGGGGAGTATCCGCACTACCTGATCAAGGAGATCTGCGAGCAGCCTCGGATAGTGCGCTCGGCGGCTCTTGCTCAGGCGGCGTCGGCCGAGAGGCTGGGCCGGATGGTGCGCGAGTCGTTCGGGGCGTTCTTCATCGGCTGCGGCACCGCCGCGAACGCCGCGCTCACCGGCCAGTACCTGTTCTCCCGCATCGCCCGGCACCACGTGAACTTCGAGGTCGGCAGCGAGTTCGGCTACCTCGAGCACTTCCTGACTCCGGAGAGCCTCGTGATCGCGCTGTCCCAGAGCGGCGAGACGATAGACGTGATCGAGCCGTTGAGCCGTATCAAGCGCGAGAGGGGCATCCAGGTGGCGGCGCTCGTCAACGTGCTCGGCTCCACGCTGTACAGGCTCGCCGACTACAACGTGCTGTTGGGGGCGGGGCCGGAGAAGTGCGTGCTTGCGACGAAGAGCTACACCGCGAAGCTGGCGATCCTCGTGCTCACGGCGTACGCGATGGACGGACGGCTCAAGGAGGGGCAGGACCTGCTGCTGCGCGCGGCGGACTGCATCGAGGAGTTGTTGACTCGAGAGCGCAGGCGGCAGATCGAGGAGCTCGCGGACGTGATACACGAGCGCGATCACATGTTCCTGATCGGGCGGGGGCTGAGCTACCCGAGCTCGCTCGAGGCCGCTCTGAAGATCAAGGAGGTGAGCTATATCCACGCGGAGGGGTTCGCGGGGGGCGAGCTCAAGCACGGGGTGATCGCGCTCGTGGAGAGGGGCACTCCCTGCGTGGTGTTCGCTCCCAGTGACGAGACCAAGGGCGCTATACTATCTGGTGCGATGGAGCTGCGGGCGCGGGGCGGGTTCATCGTAGGGGTCTCGCCGGAGCCGAGCGACGCGTTCGACTTCCACGTGCCGGTCGGAGACTGCGGTGACGCCTCGCCGATCGTGAACGCCGTGCCGGCGCAGCTCCTGGCGTACGAGCTGGCCCTGAGGCGCGGCACAGATCCCGACAAGCCGCGCAACCTGGCCAAGAGCGTCACTGTGAAGTAAGCGTCTGGAGGGAAGATGCCCGGGGACAGGCTCCGCAGCAGGGCGTCGAGGATGCTCCCGCCACCGGAGCAGAAGGCGCAGTACGTGCGCGAGATGTTCACCTCGATAGCTCCGACGTACGACCGCCTGAACAGCGTGATCAGCCTTGGGCTGCACAGGCTGTGGCGCGAGCGTGCGGTATCCCTCTCGGGCCTCCGACCGGGTGACCGGGCGCTGGACGTCGCGACCGGCACGGGGGACTTCGCGCTCGCGCTCGCCCGCCGGGTCGGCCTCACGGGCAGGGTCGTCGGCACGGACTTCAGCGAGGGGATGTTGGAGCTTGCCGCGGCGAAGGCCAGGGCCGCGGGGCTGGACGGTGTCGTGAGCTTCGAGTGGGCGGACGCGCTCGACCTGCCCTACGAGGACGGAGAGTTCGCGGCCGCGACGGTCGGCTTCGCTGGGCGGAACGTCACGGACATCCACCGGATGTTCTCGGAGATGCGCAGGGTGGTGCGCCCCGGCGGCCGCGTGATCCACCTCGAGCTCTCGAGGCCGACCCTCCCCCTCTTCAGGAGCCTGTACCAGGTGTACTTCTACCACCTGGTGCCGCTGGTAGGCGGCGCGCTCGCCAGATCGCGCGCCGCCTACACCTACCTCCCCAACTCCCTCACCCCGTTTCCGGAGCCCGACGAGCTCGCGGAGATCATGCGGGAGGCGGGGCTCACGAAGGTACGGTACTACCCGCTCGCGTTCGGGACCGTCACGATCCACGTGGGCGAGGTCCCGCGCTGAGGCCACAGGTTTCGGAGGGACGATGAGCGCACCACGAGTCACGATCTACACGTCGCCAACCTGCACGTACTGCCATCAGGCGAAGGCGTACCTCCGCGCGAGGGGCGTGGCGTTCGAGGAGAGGGACGTCTCGCTCGATCCTGCCGCCGCGGCGGAGATGGTGCGCCTGTCCGGGCAGCACGGGGTGCCCGTAATCACGGTGGACGGGCAGGTGGTCGTGGGCTTCGATCGGCGCAGGCTCGAGAGGCTGCTCTCCGGAACGAGCGCCCCGGGCGGGGCTCCGAAGCCGTCGCTCGGTCTAGCAGTGGCCGACGCCAGCCGGATCACCGCTCAGCGCGGGGAGATCCCGGTGTTCGGGGCGTTCGTGGGCCGCGCGAGGCCCGGGTCGCCGGGGGAGCGCGCGGGGCTGCGCTCGGGCGACATAATCACGGAGATCGGCCTGCGGCCGGTGCGGAACGCGGCGGACGTCGAGAAGGCGATGGAATCCGCGAAGCCCGGCGCGCGGCTCAGCATCGTCTTCCTGCGCGGCGATCAGACGCTCCGGACGGAGGTCGCGCTCTGAGCACGGCCCGAGTCTAACGACCCTCTAACCCTCTTCGAACGATACTCTAACCGCCAGCACGCCCGGATGGCGTGCGCTCTGCGGCGAAATGCATCAGCCGAATCCCCCGGAGGTCGGGGGAGCGGGGGACCCAGGTACTTGGGGTGAAGCTCGCGCTGGTGCGAGCCGGGTAGCTCTTTCGACCCGAACCCGTCAGCTAACCTCGCAGGCGATCGGAAGAGGCAGTGTGGCCCCTATCCCGCAAGGCCCTCCGGGCCTTCCCACGCCCTGCCTCGGAAGGAAGAGTCGCAGAAGGAGAAGGAGTATGGCAAGGAGTACGGATCGCGAGATAGACGTGAAGGACGTCAGGAAGGGAGCTGAGGTCCGCACCAGTGACGGCCAGAAGGTGGCCACCGTGTTCGGCCCCTCGAGGACGTGGGGCGGAGGCGAGGACTACGTCATCGCCGAGTCAGGGATGCTGTTCTTCAAGAAGACGATGTACATCCCTCGGTCCTGTATCGAGAGCATAGAGCCCGATGCGGTAGTGCTCGCCCTCGACAAGAGCGCCCTGGATCAGCAGGACTGGAGCACCCGCCCGGACGCTAGCGGTAAGGACTCCCGGAAGATCCACGTCGGAGTTCCGAAAGGAGGATCGAGCGATGGATCGGAAGCTGAGCGGAGGCGTGATGGCGCGACCCACGATGGTGAACGGGGTCTGGCCCGCGGAGCGGCGCGAGGAGGCGGAGGCCGCGGCCGAGGAGCTTAGGCGCGTGGGGCTCGGGAAGGAGCAGGTGAAGTTCTCGGCGTCGCCCGAGAGTTGTACGGAGGTCGGGACGGCCACCGAGTCCTCGGTCCTCGACCGCCTGCGCTCGCTGTTCGGCGGAAGCAGGCCCGAGTCCGAGGAGCCGCGGGAGCAGGTGGTGCTGCGGACCTGGCCGCCGGAGGAGATGGTCGTGAAGGTCGAGGAGGTCATGCGACGCTTCGGCGCCCAGCAGGTGAGGCGCTGGGAGGGCGCTGCGATAGCCAACCGTCACGAGTCCGTGGCCGACAGGCTCAGGGTGCAGGGTCAGTAGGCCCGCGGGCTAGCCCGCGGGCTCCTCCCGGGCGCGGGCGAAGCTGCGCAGCCCCACGAGGTACACCACGAGCGCGAGCGCCATCACGCAGGTGGCCGCGCGGAACAGGTCCACAACGTGCGGCGCCCCCACCCTGTCGAGCATCACGCCGCCCAGGAACGACCCGGTCATCATCCCGAACCCGACCCACATCGAGGAGAGCAGGGCCTGGGCGGTCGTCGCCAGCTCCTTCCCGGCGAGCTGGTGGATCAGCGTGACCGAGCCCATGACGTACACGGCGTAGGTGAGGCCGTGGAGGAGCTGAAGGGGGAGCACCCACTCCGCGCTCGGCAGGAAGCTGTAGCCCACGAACCTGACGATGTAGAAGCAGATGGCCATCGCGATCATCTTCTGCGGCCCGAGCCGCCGGAAGAACCAGGCGCTCCCGGCCAGGATCGGCAGCTCGCTGAGCGCATTGAGGGCGAATGCAGTGCCGATCAGCTGCGTGCTCCCGCCGAGCTGGTTCAGGTAGATCCCAAGGTAGTTGTACATCACCCCCGTCGCGCTCGACACCAGGTACGACGTGAGGAGCACGAGCAGCACGGGTGGCTGGCGCAGGATGGTGCCGAACGCGTGGCGCACCGCCTTGTGAGGTCTGGGCTTCAGCCTGGGCAGGCCCAGCGAGGAGAAGAACAGGAGCAGGAAGCCCCCGGCATACGCGAACAGGAACCTCTCGCTCACGTTCTGCCCCATCCAGCGGCCGACGAGCCAGGAGGCGGCCATGTACCCGAACGCGCCCCAGAAACGGAACGAGCCGTACGCCATCCGAAGCCTCTCGCTGATGGACACGCCGTAGCTGTCTATCAGCGGGCTGATCGGCGCCGTGAAGAGCGCGAGCATCGCCACGAGGAGCAGGATCGGGCCGAACGAGGTGGTCTGAGAGAGCAGCAGCGCGCTCCCTGCGGCGGCGAGCGCGGCGATCCTCAGCGCCAGCCGGTGCGCGGAGAGCGAGTCCGCGATCACCCCCCAGGTGGGCGCGAGCAGGGCGGGACCGATCGGCGGGATGGACGTGAGCACGCCGATCTGCAGGCCGCTCAGGCCGATCTGTTTGAAGTACAGCGCGATGTACGGGATGTACGAGCCCGTGGCGGCGGAGCCCCACCAGTACACGAGCCTCAGCCACACGCTCGACCGCCTGGTGAGCTCGCCAGGTGGCGACTCGGCCTTCAGCGTTCCTCTCGATTCCAGTCCTGTGCTATCGTCCGGACGCCGCGCGGGGGCGTGAGGCGGCGTCTACGACTTCCCATCGTAACACACCCGGGTGCCCGCGGGCGACTGGAGGGCTCTATGGTCGCGCGACCCGGCAGCGATTCAAGTGCGCTCGACGAGCACTTCAGTTGCCTCGCCGGCATCCGCCGCGTACGGCTCGACGCCCGCCGAGAGTGGGTTCTGCATTATCACCCCTTCCAGGTCGAAGCCAACCACGGGGCATCAGGCACACGGCCGTCGCTCACCACACGGACTTCGAAGGACCTACGCTCCCTGCTCCGGGGATTGCTGCTCCTGCGCCCTGGCGCTCTCCGCCATCGCGTACTCTACGGTCGCGATCGCCCCCAGCACTCCCAGCGGGAAGAGCCACACCGGCAGCCTGAGCCCGAGCAGGTCATCCAGCGAGAGGCGGCCCGGACCGGAGATCGCCACCACCGTCGCCGCGGTCACGTTCAGCACCGGCAGCTCCGCCCCTCCGGTCGTAGCCCATATCGGCCGGCCCCAGTGCACCTTCCGCGTCGCCATCAACATCGAGCCCGTAACCCCTATCGAACCGAGAGGGTTGGCCAGCCCCAGCGCCATCAGCAACCCCCCTCCGAGCTCAGTGCCTCCGGCCAGCACCGCCCACTGTCGTCCGGGCCGCAGCCCCATGGACTCGAGCCAGCCGGAGGTGCCCCCCAGCCCGCTCCCTCCGAACCAGCCGAACAGCTTCTGGGCTCCGTGGCCTGCCAGCAGCCCGCCGAACATCAGCCGCAGCACGAGCAGTCCGACGTCGACCATCGGCCTCACCTCCTTTCGCACAATCCGGCGCGTGCCCCTGGCGATGCACTTTCGCTGCCATCGCTCGGCTCCCCTGCGGCCGGCTTGAGTGTGGCGGAGTGGGGTTGCCTGTGAGATGACGCCGTGAGTGCTCGGGCTCGTGGCTATCGCGTGCCCGCGCCTCCTAGTCCGTGACCGGCAGGTGGATCGCAGCGCGGGCGCCGCTCAGCGCGGGCTCCGCCACGACCTCCACCTGCGAGAGCTCGAAGCCCTCGGCGAGCCGCCTCAGCACCGCCTCGCGGAACTCCGGCTGGTTCACGAGGATGCCGCCGGTGAGCGCGAGGGGCAGCCTGTTCCCGGGCAGCTCGAGCCGCTTGGCGACCGCCGCGACGCACAGCGCCACCTCGCCCGCCGCGTACTCCACGAGCTCCCGCGCCACTCGGTCTCCCACGCGGGCCTCCTCGAACACGATCCCCGAGAGGCTCGCGAGCCGGGCGGTGTCCCTCGCCGGATAGATCTTGCCGAGCATCCCCGTAGCGTCCGGGATGTCCCAGAAGCGCAGGATGGCCTCTCGGAGGGAGGTCGCAGGCCCCCGGCCGTCCTCCATTCGCGCGACCGCCTGGGCCGCGCGCCGCCCGAGGTCGTAGCCGCTGCCCTCGTCTCCGATGATCGCGCCCCAGCCGCCGGAGCGTGCGGTCCGGCGGCTGGGGCGCGATCATCGGAGACGAGGGCAG
>CADDYR010000109.1 GCA_902810765.1 Chloroflexota bacterium | reverse complement strand
GTCCGGGGACGATGGGCAGCTTGTGCGGTGGGATGTCGCCCTCGACTATGTGCAGGTCGGTGTGGCAGACGCCGCACACACGCACTCGGATCAGGACGTCGCGATCACCGGGCAGGGGGCCGGGCAGATCCTCGAGCCCGAGGGGCGATTCCTCGACGGGTTTCTGTTCGTGGAGCACCTGAGCGCGCACGCACGGCCTCCTTCTCAGCTAACCAGAGCCCCGGACACGGCGAGATGCGTGCCAGCTAGATGTCGAGGTTCTTCACGCTCTTCGCGTGCGACTGGATGAACTTGCGTCGCGGCGGGACGTTCGTGCCCATCAGCATGTCGAACAGCTCGTCCGCCTCGGCCGCGTCCTCGATGTTGACCTGCATGACCGTGCGGGTCATCGGATCCATCGTGGTCTCCCACAGCTGCTCCGGGTTCATCTCGCCGAGACCCTTGTAGCGCTGTATCTCGGCTCTGGAGGACTTGCCGTCGTGCCTCGCCAGGATCTGGTCGCGCTCGTGATCGGTGTAGACGAAGTGCTTCTCCTTGCCGATCTGTACCTTGTACAGCGGCGGCATCGCGATGTATAGGTGGCCGCTGCGGATGATCTCCGGCATGTGGCGGAAGAAGAAGGTGAGCAGCAGCGTACGGATGTGTGCTCCGTCCACGTCCGCGTCGGTCATCAGGAATATGCGGTGGTATCTGAGCTTCGAGATGTCGAAGGAGTCGCCGATGCCCGTGCCGAGGGCGGTGACCATCGCCTTGATCTCGTTGCTGCCGAGCATCTTGTCCATCCGCGCCTTCTCGACGTTCAGGATCTTGCCGCGGAGGGGTAGGATCGCCTGGAAGCGGCGGTCGCGTCCCTGCTTGGCGGAGCCGCCCGCCGAGTCGCCCTCCACGATGTACAGCTCGGACCTCGCAGGGTCGCGCTCCGAGCAGTCGGCGAGCTTGCCGGGAAGGGCCATCCCGTCGAGCGCACCCTTGCGGATCACGAGGTCCCGGGCCTTGCGCGCAGCCTCGCGGGCGCGGCAGGCGGTGATCGCCTTCTCGATGATCCTGCGCCCCTCCGCCGGGTGCTCCTCCAGGTACGTGCTCAGCGCATCGCGCACGACGCTCTGCACCACCTTCTGTGCGGCGGCGGTGCCGAGCTTGGCCTTCGTCTGGCCCTCGAACTGCGGGTCGGGCAGCTTCACGCTCACCACGGCGGTGAGGCCCTCGCGCACGTCCTCGCCCGAGAGCTTCGGGTCGCTCTCCTTCAGGAAGCCGTTCTTCGTCGCGTAGTCGTTGAGGGTGCTCGTGAGCGCCGCGCGGAAGCCCGTCAGGTGGGTGCCGCCGTCAACGTTGTTCACGTTGTTCGCGAATGTGTGGACCGACTCGTAGTAGTCGGAGTTGTACTGGATGGCGACCTCGACTGTGATCTCGTCGAGGGTGTTGTTGATGTAGATCGGGTCGTGCAGCGTCTCGCGGTTCTTGTTAAGGTGCTTGACGAGCGAGACTATGCCGCCCTCGAAGTAGAAGGTGGCCTCGCGGTCGGTGCGGTCGTCGACCAGCTTGATGCGCAGCCCCTTCATCAGGTAGGCGGTCTCGCGGAACTTCTGCACGAGTGCGTCGTACTGCCAGTCGAGCGACTCGAAGATCTGCGAGTCCGGCATGAAGGTTGTCTCGGTGCCGGTGCGGTCGGTATCTCCGACCGCCCTGACCTCGTACAGCGGCAGTCCGCGCTCGTACTCCTGCTGCCAGACCTTGCCGTCCTGGTGCACGTTCACGAGCAGGTGCTCGGAGAGCGCGTTCACCACGGAGGCCCCGACCCCGTGCAGACCGCTCGCGACCTTGTAGCCGCCTCCGCCGAACTTGCCGCCTGCGTGGAGCACGGTCATCACTACCTCGAGCGCCGACTTGTTCATCTTCGCGTGGCGGCCGACCGGTATGCCGCGTCCGTTGTCGGTCACGGTGACGGAGGAGTCGGGGTGGATGTGGACGACGATGCTGTCGCAGTACCCGGCCATCGCCTCGTCCACGCTGTTGTCCACCAGCTCGGTGATGAGGTGGTGGAGGCCCCGCACGTCGGTGCTGCCGATGTACATACCCGGCCTTCGGCGTACGGCCTCGAGGCCCTCTAGCACCTGGATCGAGTCAGCGGTGTAGGTCGACTTGAGCCGTTCCTTTACCTGGGCCAAAGGCTACCTCCCATGGGATGGTGTGCGGAAAACCTAGATACTACTTGATATTTTACCATAAGAGCCGCCGTCTTCGCTGGCTCTCGTCCGCCCGCGTTTACGCGGCGTTCACACTCCGCCTCGCGTCCATGCTACCGCGCCCGCGGTTCGGATGCCGAGCGCGAGGCGCCGGTTGCCCCGCCGCGAGGGTGGGTGTATGATTTGACAACCTCATCGGCGGACCGGGGAAGCCGCCAACTAGGAGCTCTCTATGGACGAGGAGAGGCCTTCTGACACGCACAACCCGGCGGTCTCGGTGATGTGCGGCATCCCATTCGTGGCAAACAGCGTCTCCAAGGCGCTCTCGAGCCGTGGCTTCGCGCTCGACCCCAGGGCTTCCATTGTGGTCGTGGTGGACGCGCCGCGAAGCTATGCCCTGCACACCCTCGAGCGACTGCAAGATGGAGAGCGGCAGGCCGTCGTGGTGACGAGCAACCGCTGTCCGGAGCACATGGAGGACCTGTTGGACCTGCACCCACGTGCCCTGCTTTCCGGAGACGTGCTGACGATGCGGGACGTCGCAGATGTGCTAGCGGACGTGATCCGGGGTGTGGCCCGGGGCGAGCAGTATCACCATACATCCGTACCCCGGAGCAGGCTCAATCGGAGGCAGCGCCGCATACTTCGCTACGTCGCGATGGGCTGGAACAGCGGGAAGATCGCGCGGGAGCTGTGCATAGAGGACCAGTCGGTTCGCAACGCGCTGGCTCACGACATCTACCCTAGGCTTGGGGTGCACGACCACGTGCAGGCAGCTCTGTACTACTGGGATGTCGGCAGGTGCGGTTCGTGACGCACGAGCCGCCAGGCGCTGCCTGAAGTCAGACAGTGCGTTAGCAACCTCGAACTGGTTACGGACGTAACCTCGATTTGGTTACGAACGCGTCTTGTCCAGCGCTTGCTCCGGATGTAGGGTTTGCATAAGGCGAACTTGTTCAATGCCTCCAATTCGCCTCATGGGTAACGATCGTGGAAGTGACCGCGGTGCTGAGCGCTTTCATAGGCTTCAGCCTGATCCTCTCGGGCACGGGCAAGGCTCTGGACCCGGGAGGCACCCGGCGGGCGGTCGCCCAGTACGGTCTCCCATCTGGTGTCAGCAGGGCCGCGGCCCTCGCGCTGACTCTCGCCGAGCTTGTGGTGGGCTCGACGCTCGTCCTGGGCTTTCTGCCGTTGTTCTCCTCGGCCGCCGCCATGGTGTTGTTTCTCGCCTTTGTCGTGGCCGTGTCCAGGGTGCTGAGGCGCGGGACTGTGATGGATTGCCACTGCTTCGGCACCCTCACGCGCGAGCGAGCCGGAGCGACGACGCTGGCCCGGTTGGGGCTATTCGTCGCGCTCACACTGGTCGTCCTGAGCCGGAGCCTGATCTCAGGCCCGCAGCTTCTCGCTGCGTACGCTCTGCCGGCGCGGCCGTCCTACTGGCTCGCCGCCCTGGTGACCGGGTCCGTCGCGGCCACTTGCCTGATGCTGCTTGGGCAGATGAAGGCCACATTGCAGGCGCTAAGAGGAGGATGAGGATGGAAGGCATCTGGCTCGCCAGCTACGTGGCCCTCTGGGCGATGATGCTTGTTCAGGCTATAGTCATCGCGGCGTTGCTCCGCCAGGTAGGGATACTGCACCTGAGGATCGGGCCAGTAGGAGCGCGGACCACCAATATGGGGCTCGAGATCGGAGCGAGCCTGCCGAACCTCAATGTCGACGACATCAATGGTAGTCCGGTAAGCCTTGTCGACCGTGAGCGAGCAAGACTGCTGGTGTTCATCGTACCCGGCTGCGGCATATGCGATGAGTTGATGCCTGCTGTAAGAACGATGGTGAGGAGTGAGAGGGACAGACTCAGCATAATCCTGATCACAGGAGATGAGGAAGAGGAAACAGCCCGCTCGTTCATCAGGAAGCATCATCTCGACGCTATTCCATTCGTATTATCCGCCCAAGTAGCCAGCGCGTGTCAGGTGCGGAGCGCTCCATATGCCTTGGCAATCGATACCGATGGAGTGGTTCGGGCCAAGGGAATGATCAGTCATATCGAGCACCTTGAGAGTATCGTAGAGGCTCTGTCGGCGGGGCATCCAACGATGGAAAGCTACGTTATCACTGGCAATAGGAGAGGCGGACATGGCGAGTGACGATCAAACAGGTGAGGGGCACCAAGATATAGTGGACATAACAGTGCGGCGGCTTTCTCGTGCGCTGGCACAACGCACGTCGCGCCGCAGCCTCCTCGGGTGGATCGGGCGCGCAATGCTGAGCACAGTTGGAGCGCGCGCGGTCTACCCCAACCTTCCATGGGACCGCAGACAGCCTGAATCTCCAGACGTATCTTGTAGCACTTGGTACTATTGCGGTTTGGAGGGACACCCGTGTGCCAGCTGCTCAGGGGCAGCAATACGCAATGCCCGTCCGGGTGCCAATCCGACAACTCCTTCTGGTCTCACTGCTGCTTTAACCCGTATCCCCAGTGCTACGTGCCGGTCCATTACTTCGACTGCTGCGGTAGCCACTGCTCACCTTCCTGCTCTCTGTGGTGTAACAACGGAATAGATACGTCTTGGTGTGGCTCCATCGGCGGCTATTACGGCTGCACTCTCGCCTTCGTCAATAACACTTGTTCGGCATGTTGATAATACGAGGTATCGCGCATGACACCAATCTACGTACCTATCGTCTTGGCCCTCTTAGCTGGGCTGACTGCGAACTGGTCCGGCTGAGGGTTCTCGATGTTGGGAACTATCCCTGCCGTGAGCAGGGTCTCTGGCAAGAATAGGTGGCTCTTGACTGCGTCTCTGCACCCGCTCGCCTCTGCGCTCTCGGGAGGGGCTTTCGGTGCCATCTTAGCGTTGCTGGGTAGCCCCTTACATCCCTTGATAGGGAATTGGGGCCTCGCGATATGGCTTGGGGTGACATTCGGCTACGGTCTAACCGAACTGAGGGTGCTATGGCTGCCGCGTCCCCAGCGAAGACAGCAGGTGCCCGCTGGCTGGCGAGGCCGGTTTACACCCGAGCTGGTGTCCGCTATCTACGGAGGAGTGCTCGGGGTCGGGGTGCTGACGCCGATTGCGTTCAGCAGCTTGTACTCGCTGCTTGTTTGGGTATTTCTCAATGGTAGTTCCGGATACGGTGCGATAGTATTCGGTGTATACGGCTTATCGCGTGCTTGGCTGCCCACAGCTGTAGCTCTCAAACATCATGAGGGACTTGATCAACAAACGTCGCTCGGATATCTCCACCTGCTGGACTCTATGTACGCTCGGTACAAGCCAAGACTCGTGACTGGGTGCGCGATGCTGTTCCTCGCGGCCCTGAGCTTCGCTCTGAGGTGAATCAAGATGTCAACACATCCGTTTTGACTTAACGAGGTGATATCGGTGGGCAGGTCATTGCGAGGCGAGGAATCAGCAGACGCGCCGTCCAGCGTTCTCGGTGCGGAGCCGACAGATAAGCTCGACCGGGAGAGGTTTGGTGAGTTGTACCGGCAGCACCTCGTCGGTGTGTACCGGTTTATGGCTGTGCGCGGGGCAAATCCAGACGATGCAGCGGACCTTGCCCAACAGGTGTTCCTCAGAGCGCTCGCGGCTCTGCCGTCCTACGAGGATCGCGGACTGCCGTTCTCGGCATGGCTCTTTCGGATCGCACGCAACGTGCTCGCAGACAGCCGACGACAGAGGCACGATGTCGTCTGGGAACAGTTGCCTGAACAGACGGAGTTGCTCGACTCCACCGATATCGAGTCGGAGGTTGTGCGCAGGGAAGCCATAGAGAGGGTGCGCTCGCTTCTAGACCATCTCGAGCCCGATCAGAGGGACCTGGTGGTGCTGCACTTCGTAGGCGGGCTGACTCAGCGCGAGATAGCGTTGATCGTGGGAACGAGCCAGTCGAGCGTGCAGAGGCATCTCGCGCGCGCACTGCGCACACTGAAGGAGCGTTATGATGGATGATAGAGCATACGAGAACCTGCTGGGAGACGAACGTGACCCTGAGCTCGTCCGTGTCGCTGAGGCGCTGGACTCGGCTGTGCACGCCATCAGCCCGCCTGGGTGGGTCGTGAGGGCCACAGAAGGACTCGTCCTCGAGCTCCTGCGGGACGAAGAGGCGGCCGCAGGTGGACCTTCCCAAGCTCCCCCGATTCTGTCTCAGAGATCCGCAAGCCACGAGCCAGCGGCTTCTTCCCTCCGGAGGCAATTCAGTGCGGCCGCAGGTGTCGCAGCGCTGCTGAGCTTCGTAGCGATCATCGGGGTGCTCACCGCGTGGCTGCTCCTCCACAATCCCCCTGCACTCGCGCCAGCGGGACAAATACCGCCGCGCAAACCAGACACGGCTTACGCTCTTGTTAGCTTGGACAACCGCAACGGTGCGGACCCGCACGAGAGCGAGGTCGTGCAGTTCAATACCAAGACCGGCGCGATTCTACATCGGATCCGTACCCACTACGAGCCGGATGCAGTGGTGTCCGCCGATGGCAGCCGACTGTACGTGCTCGACTCGCTGGTTCCACTGAAGCCACCGTCGCCACGCCCCTTCCTCTCGATGTACGACACTCGGTCCTGGAAGCTGCTCGCCAAGGTTCCAGCCCCCGACAGGATACGCTACAACGGCTATCCGTCCCCCTCGACGCTAGTCCTCTCTCCGGACGGCAACCGTCTCTTTCTTTACAGTTCAAGATGGCTTGGGGGCGACAGGGCCGACTACTGGCTTGCGGCGTTCGACTCCCGCACCCTTCGTCCCGCGCCCGGAAAGGTATCGCTGCCCGGCTGTACTGGCGCAATGCTCACGACGGTCACGGATCAGATCGTGGTGGTGTGTAGTGAGCCCGGCGACGTGCGCTTTGTGGATCCCAGCGCGATGAGGCTCATTTCCAGCGTGAAGCTACCGGGATTGCCGACCTGGCCGAACCATACTACCGACCTTCCTGCCGGAGTGGTCGTGAGCCACGGCTACGTCTACGTGGTGAGCAATGACTTGAGGATTTACAGGATAGACGCTTCCACCCACAAGCTGGTACGTGAGGTCACGAGGTACAGGGTCGCTGTTGGCCGGGTACCGCTGAACGATGCCGTGTCCCTGAGCCCGGACGGTAAAAGGCTTCTGGTGGGAGTGGAGAGCATCGCCCACGCCCCGATCAGTCCGATGACCGTGCGATCCTTCGATCTGGAGTCACTACGCCCTGTGGCTTCGTTGCTGCTGCCACAAGGATACGTCAGGTTCGACGTTCTGAGTGGCGACAGGATGTATGCGATGCCGTGGACTGCGTCGAACGGCTGGAAGGGTTGGAGCCATATCAAGCTCAGCACCCGATCGGTCGGACGAGGTCTGAGCCGTGTCGAGGGAGTCCAAGGATTCGGTGGGCTGGTGCTGCGCATTTTCAGGTGATGTATCGGGGTCGGTACGGCTCCATTGAACCGTGGCCACGCCGCCAAGTGGGTGGGCTGGCTCCCGGAAGCGTCTGGGTGGTCGTCCTCGGCGCTTCGGAGCCACCCACTGCGGCAGCGGCACTCGGTAGCACAGCAGCTCCTCCATAGACCACACGTGGTCGGTCGGCCCGCTGCCATTGCTGGAGCTCTCTCTTGCCACCTGGGTCCGCTACCCACCTCCACTCGGGGGCTGTGATGAGGGATGCAGAAGTTATAGACTCCTCCCACTAGCCACATCCCGGCTTCCAGCAGTGCTTGCCTGCGAGCCAGGCACCTTGTCCGCCTCACCAATCCGACCGGCAGCTCAAGGGCCCCTCAGCGGCGAAAGTAAGTCCCATCGGGTTGGCGCGGGAAGTTTGCTCCAGAAGTCACGTCAGCGCTGTACGGGGCGATCTTGGGCATGGGCATATTCACGCCGATCTCGTTTGCCAGCTTCTACGTCCTGCTGATTTGGACGTTCCTCAACGGCAACGTACTGGCTGGAGCTGTGACCTTTGGGCTGTTCGGCCTTGCCCGAGCCGCTTTGCCTACCTTGGCTGCGCCGTTCGTGCGTACTCACGAGTCCGCCTGCACGCTCAGCAGCGCTCTGATGTCCTATCACTCGACCGTGGTCCGGGCAACGGGCTTCGTTCTCGTCGGTATGGCTCCACTCGCGCTTGTACAGGCGGTGTCCTGACCGAATCAAAACTGCTCATCGCTCGTTTTCCTAAGTAGATAGGTGCGATGGTGACGCACGGACAGAGATATGCAGGTAATGCGATGGACGAAGCCTCCGCGCCGCCGATCAGGCAGGATCGCAGCTGTGAGGACAAGGAGGCGGAGCTCGTACAGGCTGCAAAGGTAGATCCGACCGCCTTCGATGAGCTGTACCGGCGCTACGTCGGCAGCGTGTACCGCTATCTGTGTGTACATGCAGATGCAAAGGAGGACGCAGAAGATCTGACCCAGCAGGTCTTTCTGAAGGCACTGAAGAATCTACCGAAGTATGAAGACCGGGGGCTGCCGTTCTCTGCGTGGCTCTTCCGCATCGCCCGCAACGCCGTGATTGATGCCCGCCGAGGACAGCGGAGCCATGAGATCTGGGAGGCGCTGCCTGAGTCGCGGCACCCGATGGCCCCACAGGATCCAGAGGCCGAGGCGATCCGTCACGAGGGGTTGGATCGCCTCAGATCGCTGCTCGACGACCTCGATCCATACCGACGGGACCTCGTGATTCTACACTTCGTCGGCGGGCTGACCCAGCGCGAGATCGCCCTGATACTCGGCACGAACCAGACGGAGGTGCAAAGGCAGCTCGCCCGCGCGCTGCGGATACTGAGGGAGAGATATCATGAAGGATGAGCAGGAACTGCGCGAAAACTACGGCTACGTCATAGGAGATCTCGGGGATCCTGCCACACTGCGGTTGGTCAGGGATCTGGACGCTCTGATCGGCGGAGCGGAGCCGCGACAAGGGTTCGTGGCCTCGACGGAGAAGGCGCTGCGAGAGCAAGCCGGAAGCGGGGCTTTCGGCGCGGCGAGTTCTCAGGGAGCCCTGCGGCGCTGGCTGATGGCTCTGACGACCGCAAGAACACAGCAGGCTCGTCCTAGGCGCGAGCACCGCTCGTCACCGTTGGCACGAGCCTTCGGGATAGCGTCGCTGGCGGTCTTCGTCATATTCGTGCTGGTAGCGGCACTGTGGCTGACTCAGGTGCTGCAGAGGATGCAGGTGGCCCAGCAGATGCCAGCCAAGAAGACCGATATCGCCTACGCTGTGATCGACCTTATGACTCCGCACCCCAGCAGCGAGGTCATTGCCTTCGACGGGCGCACGGGCTCGATCCTCAGGAAGATACCGGCGCACTATCAGCCGGATGTAGCGGTGTCTGCCAATGGCAGGCTATTGTTCCTTCTCGATACCAAGGTGTCGGCAGACTACAAGCGTTTGAGTAGCACCCTATCGGTGATCGACACGAGGTCTTGGAAGCGTCTGGCAACCGTGCCTATGCAGGACCGCTTCCTGTACACCGTCACCGGCCCGTCTACGATGGTGCTCTCGCCTGACGGCAAACACCTGTTCGTGTACAGCTCCAGGTTCATCCGACACGACGAGGCCGACTACTGGCTGTCGGTCTTCGAGACCCCGTCACTGAAGGTAATGCCGGAGAGGATATCCTTGCCGGACTGCAAAGGGGCGACCTTTGGTGCAGCGAAGGGGCAGATAGTTGCGCTCTGCGGTGAGGATGTGCGATTCATCGCCCCCAATGCATTGAAGGTGGTAGCCACCGTAAAGATCGCGAAGGGTGGCATCACGTCGGACGCGGGGAGACCCGTGGGGCTGGTGGTCTCTCGGGATCAGCAGAGGATCTACGTGGTGACGAACGATCTCAGGATATTCGTCATTGATCCCAGCACCCATAGGGTTGTGCGCACCGAGACGAGGTGGCAGATGGATGATGGGAGCGTGCCTTCTTTGGACTCGGTAGCGATAAGTCCCGACGGCCGCTATCTGATGGTAGGAGTATTAGCTACTCCGAAGGACCCGGAGAGCTTGTTGACGCTGCATCGCTACGAGCTGCCCTCGCTCACGCCCGCGGGCACAATCCCCTTGCGAGGTTACGGGAGGTTCGCAACGGCACCTGGCGGGGAGGAAACGTACATCTTTCCGTGGGTGAACGGACACAAGGCCTCACCTATGCGCATCCTGAGGGACAGTGCTGGGATGAGCCGGTCAGACCTCTCTAGGCAAGGCACCGTACTCAAGTTTGGCGGGCAGATCCTTCGGTTCGTGCCGTAGCGCTCATTTTGCCTGTGCCGCTCTGGGAGCGGGCGCTGCGCTATATCGTGGCGAAGGCAGAGAACCCTCGCTGTGGGTCAGGGAGATGTTGCGCCGCCAAGACCCCGCGCCCACTCCCTCACCCGATGCTGCCACTCGACCGAGCCCATACTCCGCCTCGCCTCGATCAAGCCCTCCACGGCCTCCGCGCTCCACGCCAGGCAGAGCGCGGCTCTCGGGGCTCTGCCGATACTCCTCGCCCTCCAGCACGTGTACCTCGAGCCTACTACCGTCGTAGCACCATACTTCAGGTACGCCGAAGCGGGCGTATATCGGCAGCTTGTCGAGGGTCGGGTGGGAGATGTCCACCTCCACCACGAGATCGGGAGGGGGATCGGTCGTAAGGTCTATCCTGCGCCTGTCGCGGACGCTGGCCTCGCTCTGGATGTAGAAGCTGGCGTCGGGCTCGACCCCGCCCTCCAGGTCCTCGCGCTTCATCGTCATCGCGCCCAGCCCCAGGATATCTATCGCCAGCTCCGCCGTAAGCAGCTCCACCAGGAGCTCGATGTTGTGCTTGGAACCCTCGTGCTCCGGCAACAGCGGGCTCATTATCTCCAGGCCGCCCCTATCGTATGTGTAGCGAGGTGTCGGGCTCTCTCCCCGCCTGTCGAGCAACCGCTCGTAGGTTTCCCAATCAATGTTCCTGAGCAGCACCCTCTGCTCAGCTGCGACGTGTGCGGTAGCCATCGCTCTGCCCTCGCCAACTCCTCGAGGCCATCTACCTGGGATGAGTATAGCCGATCACTCCTCGAGGCAGCTGCGCTCCGGAGCCTCCCCAAAGATATCGGCGGGGCGAGTGAGCGGCCACTAACCACAAGTCCCTCACCGGATCGGCCGCTTGAAGAACACGTGGACAAGCTCCGTATAGGAGGCACAGCCGCCTGCATAGCCCCTTATGTACGGCACCGCACCGATCAGCTCCCAACCCTCTCTGCCCGGCGCGTTTACGAGGTCGTTGACGTCCTTGATACGGTATTCCTCGCCGCCGAATCTGATCGCGTACTGATACTTCGTGCCCTCCTCGATGACCAGGGTGAAGTACTCCCAACGCGGCTCGTCACTGCGGCCCTTCAGCTCCTCCGGCACCTCTATCGGGCTCGGTGCGCTCTCTTCGGCCCGCCCCCTACCGAACAGTCCCATGCAGTCACCTCCCCGCTCGCGAACAGCCTAACCCTCAGGTCAAGCCACTCCCCAAACCTGCCAATCGTGATCCGTCCTGGGGCGAGCATGCGAGGGCTCACGCGGACCTCTCAAAGGACGGATTGGTCATACCCAAGCGCCCGCCAAGCCTCGGCGCATCCTCTCGACAAGCCGCGGAGATTCTGCGTGCCGGGGCAGGCATCCGGACTCGCGGTCGTGTGACAGGGCAGCTCGGTGTACAGGCTGGATCCTCAGTCCGGGAAGGTCGCGCCTGCGTTGGAACCCGGCGGCGAGGTCGAGCGTCTAACGCCATGAGTGTGTAGATCGCGGCAACGGGCCGGTCCAAGCTCGTTCTCGGCCCTGGCCGACAGGCCACAAGGAGCACGGACTATGAGCAAGCTGACCGCAGGCATGGCCTCTGCGCTGGCGACGCTGGTGGCGGCCGCAGCTTACCTCGTGTTGTCCAGCCACGCGCCCGGCTCAGCCGCCCTCCGGGTGAGCCCGGGAGCGGCGTCCTCATCAACCGCGACCCCCCTGCCGGTAGTTGGAACGGTGTATTTTGGTGATCAGAAGATCGTGCTGCTGTACGACCCACGCCCTCCGAAGGTGGTCAGGGATCAGGCTCTGTCCATCGCCCGACGAGACGTGTCGAACGGCGACGTCTTGAGCGAGCCCGTGGCCGTTCCGGGCTTGGCGACGAACACCGCGGAGACGGATCCGAACGCCGCGGCCTACCTCCAGAAGCGGCCCGTCTGGGCGGTGACCTTCGCCAAGGTGGTGATGCAGCCCCCCGGCGGGAACCCGTTTGGGGTGCAGCCAAAGAAGTATCCCTTCAGGGTGCTCGTGCTGATAGACTCGGACACGGGCGAGGTCATCCTGATGCGGGGGGACGGTCTGGAGCCCGTCGCCACCCCCGGCCCCAACAGCATGGGACCCGAGGACTGCGCCCACACCGCCTGCTAGCACGGGATCACCGAGTGGGCCTCGAAGCCCTCATCCTGGTTGCCACCCAGCACTTGTCATCCTGAGCCCTTCGCGTAGTTTACCCTCGAGCGAAGCGAAGGGCTCGAGGATATACTCCGCGAAGGATCTGCAAGGGAGGACGCGACAAAGCCCCCCGGACAGATTCTT
>CADDYR010000108.1 GCA_902810765.1 Chloroflexota bacterium | reverse complement strand
TTCGCACTCCACGCCCTCGGCACTCTCACCGGCTGGTCCTCGCGCGCGACCTCGGCGCTGGCCTCGGCGGCGACCCTCGCCGGCGGGTTCGTCGAGCGCTCGGTGCTCGTGTTCGCGGGCAACAAGTCGGCGGAGCGCCCCGAGGACTACTTCATGTACACCCGGCCCTCACAGAACGGCAGGAGGTAGGAGCGTGAACGCCCGAGAGCGCGGCCACACAGACGAGACGGCACCGTTCCGGGAGGACCTGCAGCGTCTCGCGGACAGGCTCGCGAGCGCGCGGGACCTGCCCATTCCCGAGCTCAGGCGCGAGCTGGCCGACGCCGAGCGGGAGCTGGCGAGCCTGCGCGACGCGGTCATCCGGCAGGTCCGCGAGTCCGGGAGCGCGGCCCTGCGCGAGACGCTGAACGGCGTGAACGCCGCGCTCAGCCTGGTCATAGGGGTGGAGTACCCGAGGACCCTCACTCGGCGCGAGCTGCTGGATCAGGCGAGGGAAGCGCTCGTCGGCGCCCAGGAGCCGTAGGGCGCGACCGCGGGGTTGCTGTATGTGCTCACTCGTCGGAGTCGGCGGGCCTCGGCTTGCGGCTCGGCTGCTCCGAGTCGCTCGAGGTGAGCCGCCGGTCTATCTCGCTCTCGAGCGCGTCGAGCGTCTCCTCCGAGATCTCCCCCTTGTCGTACAGGGACTGCACCGCCGCCTTCTCGGCCTGCGCGGCTCGCTCCTCGGGTCTGCCGGCCTCCTCGGGTGATTCGGGCCGCTCGCTCGCCGTGTCCTCCAGGCGCTCGAGCTGGCGACTCAGCCGGTCGTGCTGCCTCTGGTAGGAGCGGTACAGCCGCTCGTACTCGAGCTCCCTGACCAGACCCCTCTCCCTCTGCCGGCCGAGCTGGTCGAGCGCGGCCTCGTTCGCCACGAGCCTGCCGCGCAGCACTTCGATCTGATCCCTGGCGGCCGTGTCGCCCGTCAGCCCGAGCCAGTGGATGAGCGGCCCCATCGTGAGCCCCTGCAGCAGCAGGGAGATGCCGACCACGCCGAAGGTCATCAGCTGCACCAGCGCCCGGTCCGGGAACGGCTCGCTCCCGTTGTGGATCGTGAGGGGCAGGCTGAGCGCGAGCGCGAGCGAGAGCGCGCCTCGGAGCCCTCCCCACAGCAGGGCGTGACGGTACTTGACTGGAATCCTGAGCTCGCCCCGCACCAGTGGGGTCAGCAGGTACACCACGAGCGCGCGAGCGACCATCGCGGCCACGAAGGCGATCAGCACGTACCACCAGATGCTCGCGAACCGCCGGGGATCGAGCTCGATCCCGATCAGCAGGAAGATCAGCGAGTTGGCGACGAACCCGAGGAACTCCCACGTGGAGTCGAGCGCGAACACGGAGCGCGGGCTCACCCCGGTGGTCGAGCCGTAGTTGCCGAAGAACAGCCCGGTCACGACGGTCGCGATCACCCCCGAGACCCCCAGGTGATCGGCGACTATGTAGCTGCCGTAGGCCGCCACCACGGTCGCGGTGATCTCGATCTGGTAGTTGTCCACCGTCCGAAGGAGCAGCGAGCCCACGTAGCCGATGATGGAGCCGACGATGAGCGCGCCCACGACGGTGACGACGAACTGGACGACGCCCTGCCCGAGGTCGAACTGCCCGGTGACGATGCCGGCGAGCACGATCTGGAACAGCGTGAAGGCGGTGCCGTCGTTGAACAGGCTCTCGCCCTCGACGATGAGCCCCAGGCGGCGCGGAGCGCCCAACTCCCTGAACATCGCGAGCACAGCGACCGGATCGGTCGCCGAGATGAGCGCGCCGAACACGAGCGCGACGGGCCAGCTCAGCCCGAGGACGTAGTGGACGATGGCCGCGGTAATGCCCATGCCGAGCGCCACGCCCGGCACGGCGAGGAGCGTGATCGGCACGAAGTTCCGCCGCAGCCGCCTCACGGGCACATTGTACGCGCCCTCGAAGAGCAGCACGGGCAGGAAGACCGTCAGGATGAGCCCGTGCGTCAGCTGGATCGCGCCGATCCCGGGCACGAAGCCGAGCCCGAGCCCGGTCAGCACGAGCGCGACGGTGTACGGCAACCGCACGCGCTGCACGATCACAGCCACCACGAACGTTATCAGCAGCAGCCCGAGCAGTATCTCGACCGTGGGCGTCGCGGCCTCCGGCATCTCCCTCCTCCCCCAACCATCGGCGCCAAGCAAAAGTGGAGTCCTTTGACGGACTCCACCTCGTGCCTGCGGGTAACGGGAACAGGCATCCCCTCTCCCAGATATTATCAGAATCGCCCGGCGACGTGTGGCTCGACCGTCAGGCCGGGACGGTCTCCGCAGCGGGCTCCCTGCTGAACAGCAGCTCGCCGTCGAGCGCGTCCACGACGACGGTGTCCCCGTCGCGGACCTCTCCGGACAACACCTTGGACGCTATCGGGTCCACGATGCGGTGCTGGATGGTCCGCTTGAGCGGGCGAGCACCGTAAACCGGGTCGTACCCCTGGGTGGCGAGCAGGTCCTTCGCGGAGTCGGTGAGCTCGAGGCGGATGTTGCGCTCCGCGAGCCTCTGCGCCACGTGCCCGACCTGTATGTCCACGATCTGCTTGATCTGCTCCCTGCCCAGCGGCCGGAACACGATCACCTCGTCTATACGGTTCAGGAACTCCGGCCGGAACTCCTGGCGCAGGGCGTCCATCACCCTCTCCTGCATGACGTCCGCCTGCTCGACTCCGAGGTCGGTGATGTACGTGCTGCCGATGTTGCTCGTCATTATCACGACCGTGTTCCTGAAATCCACGGTCCGCCCCTGGCCGTCGGTGAGCCTGCCATCGTCGAGCACCTGCAGCAGGACGTTGAACACCTCGGGGTTCGCCTTCTCGATCTCGTCGAGCAGGATGACGCTGTACGGCCTGCGCCTCACCGCCTCTGTGAGCTGGCCACCCTCCTCGTAGCCCACGTATCCGGGCGGGGCGCCGATCAGCCTAGCGACCGAGTGCTTTTCCATGTACTCCGACATGTCTATGCGCACCATCGCCTGCTCGTCGTCGAACAGGAACTCGGCGAGCGCGCGGGCCGTCTCGGTCTTGCCCACGCCGGTGGGGCCCAGGAAGATGAAGCTGCCGAGCGGCCGGTTCGGATCCTGCAGCCCCGCGCGTGCCCTGCGCACGGCCGCGGCCACCGCCGTGATCGCGGCGTCCTGCCCCACGACGCGCATCCGCAGCCTCTCTTCCATGTGCAGCAGCTTCTGGACCTCGCCCTCCATGAGCCTGCTGACGGGCACGCCCGTCCACTTGCTCACGACCTCGGCGATGTCCTCCTCGTCGACCTCCTCGCGCAGCAGGGCCTGCTCCTTCGTCTCCGCGATGCGCTGCTCGGCCTCCTCCAGCCTGCGCTGGAGGTCGGCCAGGTCGGAGTACTTGAGCTGCGCGGCGCGGTTGTAGTCGTAGCTGCGCTCGGCCTGCTCGATCTCGAAGCGCACCTTGTCCATCTGCTCCTTGATCGAGCGCACCTCCGTGAGCGCGGACTTCTCGCGCTCCCACTGCGCCTTCAGTGCGGCACTCCTCTCCTTGAGGTTCGCGAGCTCCTGCTCCAACCCCTCGAGCCGCTGCCTGGAGCCCTCGTCCGTCTCCTTCCGGAGCGCCTCGCGCTCGATCTCGAGCTGGAGTATCCGGCGCTCCACCTCGTCGAGCTCGACGGGCATGGAGTCTATCTCCATCCTGAGCCTGCTCGCCGCCTCGTCCACGAGGTCTATCGCCTTGTCGGGCAGGAAGCGGTCGGTGATGTAGCGGTTGGAGAGCACCGCGGCCGCGACGAGCGCGGAGTCCTTGATGCGGACGCCGTGGTGTACCTCGTACCGCTCGCGCAGCCCCCGGAGGATGCTGATCGTGTCCTCGACCGACGGCTCGTCCACGAACACGGGCTGGAACCGCCTCTCGAGAGCCGCGTCCTTCTCGATGTGCTTGCGGTACTCGTCAAGGGTGGTCGCGCCGATCGCGTGCAGCTCGCCGCGCGCGAGCATCGGCTTGAGCATGTTCGAGGCGTCCATCGCCCCCTCGGCTGCCCCCGCGCCGACGACGGTGTGCAGCTCGTCAATGAACAGGATGATGCCGCCCTCGCTCTCGGTGATCTCCCGGAGCACGGCCTTCAACCTCTCCTCGAACTCGCCGCGGAACTTCGCGCCCGCGACGAGCGCCCCGAGGTCGAGCGCGACGACCCTGCGGTGCTTCAGGCTGTCCGGCACGTCCCCCCGCACGATCCTCTGCGCCAGCCCCTCCACGATCGCGGTCTTGCCGACCCCGGGCTCGCCGATCAGCACGGGGTTGTTCTTCGTGCGGCGGGAGAGCACCTGGATGACCCTCCGTATCTCCTCGTCACGCCCGATCACGGGATCGAGCTTGCCCTCGGCCGCGAGCTGCGTCAGGTCCCGGCCGTACCTCTCGAGCGCCTGGTACTTGTTCTCGGGGTTGGGGTCCGTGACGCGCTGGCCGCCGCGCACGCTGCTGAGCGCGGACGACACGCTCTCGCGGCTCAGGCCGCGACCCCGAAGCAGGCTGCCCGCCTCACCCTTGTCCTCCAGGAGCGCGAGCAGCAGGTGCTCGGTGCTGATGTACTCGTCCTGCATGTCGCGCGCCTCGCGCTCGGCGTAGGAGAGGACGCGCCCGAGCCTGGGCGAGACGTACACCTGCACGTCCCCGGTCACCTTCGGCAGTCGGTCCAGGTACGTGCGCAGCCGCGAGACCAGGTCCCCTGGCCGGACCCCGGCCGTCTGGAGGATGGATGGCACGACGCCCTCGCTCTGCTCGAGGAGCGCGAGCAGCAGGTGCTCGGGCTCTATCTGACTGTTGTTCCTGTCCTGTGCGTCGCGCTGGGCGTCCACGAGCGCCTCGCGCGCCTTCTCGGTCCACTTGTCTGTGCTCATTCGTCTTCCTCGCTGAAATGGGATGCTGAAGAGGGCGGGATGGTGCGTCCCTCAGCCCGTCGAATCCGAGTCGTGTCCATAAAGATGTGGGGCGTCGGTGACCCCGCGACCCCCACCAGGCTTCCTAGTCCGGGTCAATACCGGGCCAGGACCGCATCGAGTACCACTGCTCGCGCAGGCGCAGCACCTCTCGGATGCCAGCATAATTCACGCCCTTGCGCGCGAGCCGGGCGATCTCCCTGATGCGCTCTATGTCGGCGTCGGAGTACCTCCGCGTCTTGCCCGCGGTGCGCGCGGGGGAGATCAGCCCCTTCTCCTCGTAGTGACGGAGGGTGAAGGTCTGCACGCCGGTGATCACCGCCACCACGCTGATCGAGTACTTCGGAAAGTGCCGCTCGTGCTCCCGCCGTGCGCGGTCCTCTTCGTTTCTCACGACCAGAGTATACAAAATCTCACTAGTCCTGTCAAGTTTGGGGCTTGACTTTCTCCCGTGCCCTGCTATACTGGATGCTACCGTTTGGTATACTCTGGTAGGCTAGCACAGACACAAAGGCGTCGAGCAGGACGAGTACGCCCGACACGCGCCCGACAGAGAAGGAAGGTCGTCGGCTGAGAGCCTTCCGGGAGGGCGGCGGGGGGAAAACCACCTGTGAGCCGGCTCTCGAAAGTGTGAGCGAGTAGGGAGCCCCGGGAGCCACCGTTACACGGCAACAAACGAGGGAAGGGCTGTGCCCTTCCGAACTCGGGTGGAACCACGGAAGCAGAGAGGTCTTTCGTCCCGTGCGGGATGAGAGACCTCTTTTCTGTTTCGTGAGGAGCTGGCGACATGAGCGCAGAGATGGAGATAGCGGGGCGGCGCGAGGAGTCGGCTGAGGAGCCGTCCCTGTACAGGATCCGCCACTCGGCGGCCCACGTGATGGCGCAGGCCGTCCTCGAGATGTTCCCCGAGGGGAAGCTCGCGATCGGCCCGCCCATCGAGAACGGGTTCTACTATGACTTCGACCTGCCGAGGTCGCTGACGCCCGACGACCTCGAGAAGATCGAGTCGCGGATGCGGGAGATCATCGCGGCGGACTACCCGTTCGAGTACCGAGTGGTGAGCGCGGAGGAGGCGCGGGAGCTGTTTCGGGACCAGCCGTACAAGCTCGAGCTGATCGAGGGGCTCGAGCGCGGGCAGGACGAGTACGGGGAGTCCGGCTCGGAGAGCACGGTCATCTCGACGTACAGGCACGACTCGTTCGAGGACCTGTGTCGCGGGCCACACGTGGAGAGCACGGGCCGGATCCCCGCGGAGGGGCTGAAGCTGATGAGCGTCGCCGGGGCCTACTGGCGGGGTGACGAGCGCAGGCCGATGCTGCAGCGCATCTACGGCACGGCCTGGCACAACAGGGAGGAGCTCGAGCAGCACCTGTGGCGGCTCGAGGAGGCGAGGAGGCGAGACCACCGCCGCATCGGGCGCGACCTCGACCTGTTCAGCGTCCAGGAGGAGGTCGGGCCGGGGCTCGTGCTCTGGCACCCGAAGGGGGCGAGGATACGACGCGAGCTGGAGAATTTCATCGTGGACGCCGAGGAGCGCGCGGGCTACCAGCACGTGTACACGCCGCACATCGGCAAGCTCGACCTCTACAAGACGAGCGGCCACTGGCAGCACTACCGCGACTCGATGTACTCGCCGATCGAGGTCGAGACGGAGGAGTACATCCTGCGGCCCATGAACTGCCCGCACCACATCATGATCTACAAGAGCTCGCTGCACTCCTACCGCGACCTGCCCGTGCGCATCGCCGAGCTCGGCACGGTGTACCGCTTCGAGAAGTCGGGCGAGCTGACGGGGATGTCGCGCGTGCGTGGCTTCACGATCAACGATGCCCACATCTTCTGCAGGCCCGATCAGCTCAAGCAGGAGTTCATCGGCGTCATGGAGCTGATCCAGGAGCTATATAGCGCGGTCGGCTTTCGCGACTACGTGTACCGCCTGAGCCTCAGAGACCCCGAGGACCGCGAGAAGTACGTCGAGGGCGACGAGATGTGGGACAACGCCGAGAGCGCGATCCGGGAGGCTCTGGACGAGATCGGCGCCGAGTACGAGGAAGCCAGGGGCGAGGCGGCGTTCTACGGCCCGAAGCTGGACATCATGGTGCGCGACGTGCTCGGGCGCGAGTTCGCGGCCTCGACGAACCAGGTGGACTTCTACCTGCCCGAGCGCTTCGACCTCGAGTACGTGGACGCCGACGGCTCGCGCAAGCGACCGGTCATGATCCACAGAGCGCCCATCGGCTCGCTCGAGAGGTTTTTCGCGTTCCTCACCGAGCAGCACGCTGGCGCCTTCCCCGTGTGGCTCTCGCCCGTGCAGGCCGTGGTGATCCCCATAGCGGACCGCCACGTGGGCTACGCGGAGGAGGTGGCACGGAGGCTGCGCGAGGCCGGAGTCCGCGTCGAGGTGGACTCGCGCAACGAGCGGATGAACGCGAAGATCCGGGATGCCCAGATGCAGAAGGTGCCGTACATGCTCATCGTGGGCGACCGGGAGGCTCAGGCGGACTCCGCCTCCGTGCGCCTGCGCTCGGGAGAGGACCTGAAGGCGAAGCCCGTGGAGGAGATCGCCCGCATGATCTGTGACGACGTGAGGGAGCGCCGATGAGGCGTCCGGCCGCCTCTCCGGGCGGATAGGGAGGAGGCCGAATGCTTGGTCCGGTAGTGGTCGGCGACAGGGTACGTCTCGAGCCACCGACAGAGCCCATGCTGCCGACGTTCTGTCGCTGGTTCGCCGACCTCGAGGTCACGCGCTACCTGGAGAGCATCCGGGCGCGGCACGTGCCCACGCTCGGTATGGAGAAGGAGTGGCTGGACAGCGTCGCGCGCAGCCAGTCGAACGTCGTATGGGCGGTCGTCGTCGACGGCTACCCGATAGGCACCGCGACGATCGAGAGGATAGACTGGTACAACCGCAAGGCCGGCACGATGACGCTCATCGGCGAGCGGTCGCAGTGGGGCAAGGGCTACGCGACCGAGACGATCAGGCTGCGCACCTGGTACGCCTTCGAGCACCTGAACCTCGAGAAGCTCGAGACGAAGGTGTACCTCCCGAACGAGGCATCCATCCGGGCTCTCACGCGCACCGGCTACCGCCAGTACGGCATCGCCAGGCACGACGCCTATCTGGACGGTCAGTGGCGCGATGCGTGGCTCGGCGAGGTGCTGCGCTCTGAGTGGCTCGCGGCCCGGAAGGCGGAGAGCGAACCGGAGGAGCACTGATGAACCTGAAGTGCGTGCGGTGCGGCCGCACGCTCGACGCCTCCATCTCCGCGGTCCGGTGCGCGTGCGGCGGGCTGCTTGAGGTGCGCCACGACCTCGGGGAGCTGGATGCAGATGAGCTGCGGCGGCTGTGGACGGGCAGGCGCGCTAGCCTCGCCCCGGAGGACCGCAGCGGGGTCTGGCGGTTTCGAGAGCTGGTCGCTCCGCCGGGCGAGATGGTCACCCGCGGCGAGGGCAACACCGGGCTCTACCCGGTGCCCGAGCTCGCCGGCTGGGCCGGAGTGGGGGAGCTCTTCCTCAAGCACGAGGGAGAGAACCCAACGGGCTCTTTCAAGGATCGGGGGATGACGGTCGGCGTGAGCGCGGCGAAGCGCGTGGGGGCCCGCGTCGTCGCCTGCGCCTCCACGGGCAACACGAGCGCCTCGCTCGCGTCCTACGCGGCCATCTCCGGTCTCGCGTGCGTAGTGCTAGTGCCCGCGGGGAAGGTCTCGGGCGCGAAGCTCTCGCAGGCCACCGCCTACGGGGCGCGGACCCTCCTGGTGCGCGGGAACTTCGACGCCGCGCTGAGCCTACTGCAGAGCATGGCGGACGAGCTCGAGTTGTACGTCCTGAACTCCGTCAACCCCTGGAGGCTCGAGGGTCAGAAGACGGTGATGCTCGAGGTGCTCGAGATGCTCGGCTGGCGGGCTCCGGACTGGGTGGTGCTCCCGGGCGGGAACCTGGGCAACACTGCGGCCTTCGGCAAGGCGCTTGAGGAGGCCAGGGACCTGGGGCTGATCGAGAGGCTGCCCCGGATGGCCGTGGTCCAGGCGGAGGGCGCGGCCCCGTTCGTCCGCGCGTTCGAGTCGGGCTGGACCGATCTGCGACCCGTACTCCCGGAGACCGTCGCCACGGCGATCCGCATCGGCAACCCCGTAAACTACCCCAAGGCGCGCGACGTGCTGCGCGCGCTAGACGGCGTCGCCGTCGCCGTGAGCGACCGGGAGATACTGGAAGCCAAGGCGCTCGTGGACCGGAGCGGGGTGGGATGCGAGCCCGCGAGCGCGGCGAGCCTCGCGGGGCTCAAGAAGCTCCGGGAGCGGGGTGTGATATCCGAGGGGTCGCGGGTGGTGTGCGTGCTCACTGGGCACATCCTCAAGGATCCTGACGCCACGACGTGGTACCACTCGGGGTGCTTCGAGCATTCCAACCAACCGGTCGAGGTCGAGGCGAGTGAGCAGGCGATCAGAACGGTGATGGGAAGACTTTGAGGATACGCGTGAAGGTGCCGGCGTCGAGCGGCAACACGGGCTCCGCCTTCGACTCGACGGGGATAGCGGTGGGGCTGTACAACGAGGCCGTGCTCGACACGGAGGCGCGAGGCATCACGATCCTCGGCGAGGGCTCGGGCGAGCTGCCGTCCGACGACCGCAACCAGGCGATCTGGGCGCTGCACGCGCTTGCCGACGAGCTCGGAGAAGAGCTTCCCCCGCACGGGCTCGAGCTGTGCAACCGGATACCGATCAGCCGCGGGCTGGCGAGCTCCACCGCCGGGCTACTCGCCGGGCTGGTGCTGGCGAACGAGCTGTTCGGGCGTCCGCTGTGCCGCGAGGAGCTGATGCGCAGGGCGGTGGCGATCGAGGGCCACCCGGACAACGTCGTGCCCTCGATGCTCGGAGGGATCGTCGTCACGGTGTGGGACGGGCGGGAGCTCGAGTACGTGCGCCTGGTGCCGCCGGAGGGCATGCGCGCGGTCGTGTGGGTGCCGGGCTACGGCCTGGAGACCTCGAAGGCGCGGGCGATCCTGCCGCACGACGTGCCCCTCCGGGACGCCGTGTTCAACGTCAGCCGTGCCGCGCTGTTCACCGCTGCGTTCGCGACGGGCCGGTTCGACCTCCTAGGCGCGGCGACCGAGGACCGGCTGCACCAGCCGTACCGTGCGCCGCTCGTGCCGGGGCTCGAGCGGATGATTCGGGAGTCCCGCGCTGCGGGAGCGCTGGCGGCGTGGCTCTCGGGCGCGGGCCCGTCGGTGATGGCGCTCTGCCTGGGCCCCACTGAGCCGGTGCGGGCCGCGATGTGGCGGGTCGCGTGCCGGGAGGGCATCGAGGGGCGCGCGATCGCGCTCCCGCTGGACACGGAGGGCCTGAGCGTCCGGACCGAGCCGTAGGGAGCGCCCCGGCTTAACGAAGACTCCGGTTCCTGCTAGAATGCGGACGCAATGCAGGAGAACTTTGAGGCGCCGCCGGATGTAGACCTGGACCTGTCCCGCTGGAGGGAGTACGACGACCTGCTCACGGACAGCCTGTGGCTCCTCGGCCGGCGCGACAGCTCGGGTCCGCACACGTCGGAGTACTGGGGCAACTTCGTGCCCCAGATCCCCAATCAGATCGTGCGCCGGTTCACGAGGCGCGGCGAGACGGTGCTCGATCTGTTCTGTGGACAGGCGACGACGCTCATAGAGTGCCGCAGGCTCGGGCGCCACAGCATCGGCGTCGAGATCAACCCCGAGGTGGCCGAAAGGGGGGTAGAGCTCGTGCGCCGGGCCGAGGACCCGTTCTGCGTCCGCGCGAGCGTGATCGTGGGAGACAGCAGCTCGCCCGGAATCGTGGAGCGGGTGAGGTCGGAGCTGCCCGCCGGGACGCACGGCTCGGTCCACTGCATCCTGCTGCACCCGCCATATCGCGACATAATACGATTCAGCGACGACCCGCGCGACCTCTCGAACGCGGGCAGCCTCGCGGAGTTCCTCGCTCGCTTCGCGCTCGTCGTGCGCAACGCCCACGAGCTCTTGGCCCCCGGGCGGCACGCGGCGCTGGTGATCGGGGACGTCTACTCGAACTCCGAGTGGGTGCCGCTGGGCTTCGAGTGCATGCAGGTGTGTCGCGAGGCGGGGCTCCGGCTGAAGGCGATCAACGTCAAGGACATCCAGGGAAACGAGCGTGGCAAGGGCAGGAACACGAACGTCTGGCGCTTCCGGGCGCTCAAGCAGGGACTGTACATATTCAAGCACGAGTACGTAATGCTCTTCCGGAAGGAGGGGTAGGGCGTGCACCGCGATCACGAGCCACCGGCGTGCGCGACAGCTCTCGCGATCGCCGCGCATCCCGACGATCTCGAGAGCTGGTGCGTTGGCACGCTCCTTCGGATGATCGGGAGGGGCACGCGGGTGACGTACCTCATCTGCACCCGCGGAGACAAGGGCTCGTCCGACCCCGCAGCGACGAGCGAGTCGGTAGCTCGGACGCGTGAGCGGGAGCAGCGGGAGGCGGCGAGGCGCGTCGGGGTGGAGTGCGTGGAGTTCCTGGAGTTCGAGGACGGTTTCCTCGAGGATACGCCGGAGCTGCGAGAGAGGATCGTGAGGGAGGTTCGGTCGGTGAAACCGGGCGTGGTCTTCGCGCACGATCCCGTCCATCCGTACCCGGAGTACACGGCGCACCGCGACCACAGGGTCGCGGGCAGGGCCGCCCTCGACGCGGTCTACCCGCTCGCGCGCGACCGCCTCTGCTTCCCCGAGCACGCCGCGCTGGGGCTGGGGCCCCACGTCGTCCGTGAGGCGTGGCTCTTCTGCACCACCGCTCCGAACAGGTGGGTGGACATCTCGGAGACGTTCGAGCGGAAGGTGGACGCGCGGCTGGCGCACGCGAGCCAGACGAGTGACCCGGAGGCTCTGCGATCTGCGTGGCGGCAGCGTGCGGAGAGCACCGGCCGCGAGGCCGGGATCACGCTGGCCGAGTCGTTCAAGGTGATCCGGCTGGAGAGCTGAGAGAAGAGGAGGGCGCGCGGTGAAGCGAGCGTCGTTTCAGCAGTCTGTGCACGACTTCGTCGAGGCGAACGGGCTCGAGGTGGCCGCGGAGTACCGGGTGCTGGACCTGGTCTCCGAGGCGGGGGAGCTCGCGAAGGAAATCCTGGCGGCGACGGAGTATGGGAGAGAGGAGTTTCAGGTCACGCCCGAGTGGCAGCAGGAGCTGGGGGACGTGTTCTTCGCCCTCGTGTGCCTGGCGGACGGCACCGGCGTGAACCTGGAGACCGCGCTCGAGGACGCCGTGCGGCGTTATGCCCAGCGCCTGGAAGCAACCGGAAGCGCGAGCAGCTCCCGGGACGGCGACGAGGACGACGAGCTACCGTAGGAGGTCCGAGAGCAGCTCCTCCAGTTGCTCCGGGTCGTATCCCTGGACGTAGCGCCCGCGGTGGGTCACGACTGGCGGGAGCAGGGCCCCGAGCGCGAGGAACTCGCGGCGGGCGTTGGGGTCGTGCCCGACGTCGCGCAGGGTGTAGCGTACGCCTCGTTCGCCAAGGAACTCCTTGACCGCTCTGCAGGCGCTTCAGCGCTCGTGTGTGAACAGCTCTACGTCGCTCATGGCCTAAAAGCACGAGAGGGAGAGGCTGCCTGCCTCTCCCTCCGGTGTCTCGGGTGCACCTTTTTGTGGAGCGATGGGGGTTGAGTCCCCTAGAAAGGAGGTGATCCAGCCGCAGCTTCCGCTACGGCTACCTTGTTACGACTTCGTCCCAATCACCGGTCCCGCCCTGGACGGCTGCCTCCCCGAGGGGTTGGCCCACCGGCTTGAGGCGTTACC
>CADDYR010000107.1 GCA_902810765.1 Chloroflexota bacterium | reverse complement strand
GGGCACGTGGCGTGCGCAGCCCGGGCACTCGGCCACCCCGCGCGCGCAGCTCTCCTTGTAATACGCCGCCGCAGCCAGTATCACCCTCCACATGGCCGGCTTGAAGCCTCCGACGCCGTCGGACATCGTGCGAGGTCACGACGAGTATACTCGGGATGTCGGCGACGGACAGGATGGTGTTCCACGGCAACCGACTGGTGTATAGCGGGTACGTCTACGTGCGCGCGCCCATTACGGAGTACGAGAGGTTCAAGGACTCCCCCCGCTACCACGCGGCCGCGACCCGCGCGGCGAGGCAGCTCAAGGAGGAGCTGGACAAGTAGGATGACTACTAATAGGCTGTGAGAGACGACCGAAGACCTGTGAACGAGGCTGAGCGCAACGAGACGCTGCTGGAGCGCGTGGAGCGCGCCACCGAGCTGCCGATGCTCGTGCTCGCGCTGCTCTACCTCGCAGTGTTCGTCACAGGGTATCTGGATGTCCCTCCCACGATCCACGAGATCGCCGGATTCGCCGAGTACCTGATCATCGCAGCGTTCGCGGCCGAGCTGATAGTCAAGGTGATGGTGGCGGAACGCAAGCTCGCCTACCTCCGCTCCCACTGGCTGGACGTGCTGATAGTCGTCCTGCCGTTCCTCAGACCCCTCCGGCTCCTGCGCCTGCTCCGCGTGGCCCTCCTGCTCGCGCTGGTCCTGCGCTCGGTGCACGGCTTCCGTCTGGTGATGGGGCGCTACAAGGGCGCCTACGTCCTCTCGGTAGCTCTCGTGTCCGTCCTCGCCTCCGCCGCACTCATGGCCGTGTTCGAGGCCCGGGCGCCGGGAAGCTCCATCCACGACTTCGGGGACGCGCTGTGGTGGGCGGTCGCCACGGTCACGACCGTCGGGTACGGAGACGTGACGCCCCACACGCCGGAGGGTAGGGCGGTAGCCGTGTTCCTGATGCTGGTAGGCATCACCCTGTTCGGGATGATCACGGCGGGGCTGGCGGCGTACTTCGTGAAGGGAACGGAGGCTGACGGGCAGGACGCGGCCATCCGCGAGCTGTCGGGACAGGTGAGGCTGTTACGATCCGAGTTGGCGGACCTCAGACGTGTCCTCGATGAGGGTGCCGGGGAGGGTATGATCGAGCGGCGCCATCAGTGAACACGCGCAGGCCAGGCGGACAAGCCCGCGCTCCTCACACGGGCCGAAGCAGCTCCTCAGAGTCGTTCGCGGGGCTGTTCACCTTCCGGGACACCGGGTAAGCCTCCAGCCCGTCCTCGGGGTACGGCCCGAGCAGTCCCACGAGGTCATCCGCCTCCACCCGGTCCGGGTCCAGCCACGCCTCCTCGTCCTCCCGCCTGAGCACCGCGGGCATCCGGTCGTGCACCCTCGCCGCAAGGGGGTTCGGGGACGTGGTGATGATCACGTAGCTCCGCTCGTCCCCGTCCTCGAAGTACAGGCCCGCGAGCCCCAGGACCTCGCCGCCCCTGCCCCGGAACACGTAGGGGACCCTCCCGTTGCCCTCCCTCGCCCACTCGTACCAGTGGGTGACCGGCACGATCGCACGCCTCTCCCGGAGCGCGCCCCGGAACGTCCGGCTCTCCCGGAGCCTGTCGTCCCGAGCGTTGATCAGCGGGCGGCCCCTCCTCTCCCTCAGCCACTCGGGCTCGTACCCCCAGCGCATAGCCGCGAGGCGGCGCTCGCCGTCCTCCAGCACGACCGGCATCGTCTGTGTGGGCGCCGCGTTGTAGCGGGGCTCGAACGAAAGCTCCAGCTGCACCACTCCGAACCTCTCGGCGACCTCCTCGAGGCTCACAGCCAGCCCGTACCTGCCGCACATCTCCCCCACCTCCTGCTCGTGTGGGAGCATGCTAGCACGAGGGCGGTTCGGACAGGGGCTTGTATCCGGCATCGGACGCGCGTTAACCTCCCGATGTAGAACTTTAGTTCTAGAAGGAGGCGCCTTGGCAAGAACTCTCCCCCTGACGCGCGAGGAGAGGGCCGAGAGGCTCGAGCGGGCCCTCGAGGAGCTCAGGAAGCGCTTCGGCCCCTGGATCGTGTACCGCCTTCGCGAGGCCCGACCCGCGGTGGGGGAGCGCTCCGTCTCCACCGGTTCTATCGGCCTCGACAGGGCGACCGGGATAGGGGGAGTGCCGCGAGGACGGATAGCCGAACTCTACGGCCCGCCCACCTCCGGCAAGAGCACGATAGCCGCCCACGTGCTCGCGAATGCTCAGAGGCACGGCGGGTTCGCGGCACTCATAGACGCGGACGGCACGGCGGACCTCGGGAGGCTCAGGACGTGCGGGGTGGACCTGGAGGACCTCCTCCTGGCGGTGCCCTGGAGCACCCGGGAGGCTATGGACATCGCCTCGCTCCTTGCGGCCTCCGGGGGCCTCGACGGGCTCGTGATCTCCCCCACGAACGGGCTCGTATCGGAGCCACGGGGAGACGGAGGGGCGTTCGGCTCGGGCCTCAGGAGGCTCGTGGTCGAGCTCGGAGATTCCCCCACCGCGGCGGTGCTCGTCACGCACCTCGACCGCTCGTGGAGGCCTAGGAGCAATCCGGCTAGGGCGCTCGCGCACGCGGCCACGCTCAGGATCCTCTGTAGCCCCCTCGGGCTCCTGATTCACGACTCGGGAGAGGTGCTGGGAATCCGATTGCGCACGGAGGTTCTGAAGAACAAGCTGGCGCCGCCGCACCGGACCGCGGAGATCGAGGTGCTCGCCGACCGGGGGATACATCGGGCTGCGGAGGCGTTCGAGCTGGGGCTCTCCGAGGGGCTGGTGTCGGTAAGCTCTCTGGGCTTCTCCTTCCGCGACACGTGGCTGGGCCGGGGGAGAGAGCCTGCGATCAGGGCACTGGAGGCCGACCCCGCGCTCCTGGAGGCGCTGCGGGAGGCATTGTTGGGGAAAGGAGGCTGACGTCCGAAAGTGCGTGCTGAGCCGAGGGCCGGCATAGGCTGCGCCTGGATGCCCCACCTGCCCCTATCCGTCGTGCTCAGGGACCGTCCGGAGTGCGAGGGAAAGCCGGTAATCGTGGGAGACGAGGGGGAAGTCGTGGTGGACGCCTCCCCGGAGTGCCTTGCCTCAGGAGTAAGGCTCGGGCGGCCGGTGCGCGAGGCCCGCGAGTACCGTCCGGACGCGGTGTGCCTTCCACAGGATCCGGAAGGGGAGAGGCGGGCCCACGAGGGGCTCCTGGAGGCGATCGAGGTGATCGCGCCCAGGGTCGAGGAGGAGGATCCGGGCAGGACGTGCTTCGAGCTCGAGCCGCCCGCTGCCCTCGAGGACGCCCGCTGGATGCTCTCCTGGCTGCGGGAGCTCGTGCGCGAGAGGGTGGGGCTGCCGGTGCGCCTCGCGCTCGCTCCGGACCGGTTCACAGCGCGCACGGCCTGTGAGCGCGACCCCGAGGCCGCCAAGGGAGGTCGTATCGTGCTCGAGGGGGAGGAGGCGGAATATCTCTCACCCCTCCCTGTTGGGATCTTGCCGCTGCCTCCCCGGGCCGTGGAGCGTCTGCGCCTCCTGGGGATCACCACAGTAGGTAGATTCGCCCGGCTGCCGCGGGAGGGCGTGGCGCGACGCTTCGGTCGGGAGGCCGTGGAGGCCCACTGGATGGCGTGCGGCGAGGACTCCCGGCCGGTGGTGGGGAGGGTGCCCCAGGATACCAGGAGCGCGCGATGGGCTTTCGACTCATCGGTAGAGACCACGGAGCCCATACTCGCCGCGACGCAGCGCCTCCTCGAGCGGCTGTGCGCCGAGCTACGAACCGAAGGCAAGACGTTCAGGCGTCTCCGGATCACCCTCGAGGATGAGGTCAGGCAGGTGACGGAGAGGACCGCGGAGCTGCGCGTGCCCACCGTGGAACCAGCAGCGTGCGTCACCACCGTCCGGGCGCTCGTGGAGGGGGCCGGGGGAGGATCACCGGTCGCCGCGGTCTCGGTCGAGCTCGCCTCCATAGCTCCCATAGCGGTCGGACAGCCCTCGCTCTTCGATACGAGCGGGCGGCAGGAACGCAGGGAGCGCCTGCGTGAGGCGGCCCGGGAGATAGGGCGCCGCTACCCCGCTCGCCTCCGCCGCGTCTCCCCGAGCGAGGTGCCCACGCTCCTCGACGAGCATCGGTTCGCGCTGCTGCCCTACGAGCCCGACGACAGGCGTCCAGCCCCGTCCGGGATACCACCCGCGTCCCAGCATGGTGTCCTCGTGGGGCGGCGGAACGGGAGGCCGTATCTGGTCGAGGGAGGGCATTGGGACGAGCTGCTGACGGTCTGTGGCTGCTGGCGAGCCGAGGAGTGGTGGCCGGAGGAGGTCGAGCGGGTGTACTGGCGCGTTCGTACCCGCTCGGGGAGGATCGTGACGCTCTCTCGCGACGGCATGGGCTTCCGGCTCATAGAGGTGCTGGACTAGGGGAGGGCGAATGGGAGACATGCCTATACCCCTCCACTGCCATAGTCACTATTCCCTTCTTAGGGGCGTAGGCAGCCCCATGCAGCTGGCCGCGCGAGCGGCGGAGCTGGGATACAACGCTCTCGCGCTCACCGATCGCAATGCCCTCTACGGAGCGCCGCGGTTCCGTAGGGCCTGTCGCAGGCACGGCCTCAAGCCGATATACGGGGCCGAGCTTACGCTTGAGACGGAGCAGGGGGACGCTCACATAACACTCCTGGCGATGGATCGCACCGGCTATGGCAACATGTGCTGGCTGGTATCACAAGCTCGACTCGCGTGCGACAAGGGGGAGGCGCAGCTGCTCTTCGAATCGCTTGTCGAGCGCTCGGAGGGGCTGATCTGTCTGTCGGGCCCATTCCTGACAGCGGAGATCCCCCGGCTGCTCAGGGCGGGACGGGTAGAGGAGGCTGAGAGGACGGCGTCCCGCTACAGGGAGGTGTTCGGCGACAGGTTCTATCTCGAGCTGCAGGCTCACGGGCTTCCCGGCGATCGGCTGCTCATCGAGGAGCTCGCCGCGCTCGGAAGGCGGTTCCGGATCCCCACGGTAGCCACGACGGACGTGCACTATCCCGCGCCCGAGGACCGTCCCCTCCAGGACGTGGTTACGGCCATTCGCACCGGCACCACGCTCTCCCACTCCTCTCCCGAGCGCCTGCCGAACGCCCAGTTCTACTTGAGGCCGCCCGACGAGCTCGCCCGGGCGTTCCGGAAGTATCCGGAGGCTATCGAGCGCACCCGGGAGATCGCGGAGCGGTGTGAGGTGGAGCTGGACTACCGAGACACACGCTTCCCCGAGCTGCATCTACCCGATGGTCGCTCGCCCGACGAGGAGCTCAGACAGCGCTGCTACGAGGGCGCACATCTCCGCTACGGCGGGGTGCCGGAGAGAGTACGCGAGCAGCTGGACCGGGAGCTGAGGATCATAGCCGAGAGGCAGTTGGCGCCGTTCTTCTTGATCGCTCACGACGTCGCGAGGCGCTTCCGGGGGCGCTGCAGGGGGTCGGCAGCCGGGTCCTTAGTAGTGTATTGCTTGGGCTTCGCCGCAGTGGACCCCTTGGAGCACGGCTTACTCTTTGAGAGATTCGTGAACCCCGAGCGCGACTCCCCACCCGACATCGACCTGGACTTTTCTGAGGCAGGGAGGGAGGCCGCGATTCGCTACTGCTACGAGACCTACGGCGACCACGCGGCTATGGTCGCCAACTACGTGAGGTTTCGTGCCCGCTCGGCCGTGCGCGATATAGGCAAAGTGCTCGGCATGCCGCTCCCGTTGGTTGGCCAGCTGGCTAAGTCGCTCGACCACCACGCCGATGTAGCCGAGGGGATAGCACGCTTCGCCCACCGCAAGCGCGGGGAGCGGCACCCGTGGCCGCTGCTGGCACGCCTCTGCTCGGAGATAGACGACGCCCCCCGCCATCTATCGGTTCACGTGGGAGGAATGCTGCTCACGGGCAGGCCGGTGGCAGGAATGTACGGCGTTGAACCGGCTCGCAAAGAGGGCGTGATAGTGGCGGGCGCTGATAAGGAAGACATCGAGGAATCGGGGCTGTGTAAACTAGACCTTTTGTGTTTGCGCTCGATGTCCGTCGTAATCGAGTGCGAGCAGTTGGAGCGGGCGCGAGGGCTTCACCTGGACCTTGACGATATCCCCCTGGATGACGAACGGGTATACGAGGCTCTGGGGCGCGCGGACACGATAGGCGCGTCGCAGGTGGAGAGTCGCGCTCAACAGCAGAGCCTCGTGCGCACCCGCCCCCGGAGCTTCGCCGACATCATGTGCCAGGTCGCGATAATCAGGCCCGGGCCGATACAGGGCGGGGCGGTGCATCCGTACTACCGGCGCAGGGCGGGGCTGGAGCCTGTACGCTATCTCCATCCGAGGCTGGAGCCGATCCTCAAATCGACGCTCGGGGTTATGCTTTACCAGGAACAGGTATTGCTGGCGGTATCGGCGCTCACGGGTTGTTCGCCGGGCGAAGCGGACATATTCAGGCGGGCGATGGGCAGCCACAGGTCACGAGAGGCGATGGAGATGCTCAGGCCGTGGTTTCTCAGGCGCTCGGTAGCAAACGGCATTCCCAAAGGTGTGGCTGTTGCGGCCTTCAAACAGATAGAGGGATTCGGCGACTATGGCTTTTGCCAGTCCCACTCCGCCGCGCTCGCCCGCCTTGCGTACGAAACGATGTGGCTACGTATCTATCACCCCGAGGCGTTCTACTGCGCGTTGCTGAACGCTCAGCCGATGGGCTTCTACCCGCCCGAGGTCCTCATCTGGGATGGACGCAGACGCGGAGGCGTGGAGTTCCTTCCGGTGGGCATCAACCTGAGCTCCGCCCGCTGCACGCTCGAGGGCGACGAGCCGAAGGTACGCCTGGGGCTGGCCCGTGTCAAGGGAGTGGGGATGCCGGCCGCCGAGCGGATCGTGTCCGAGCGGGAGGCGAGTGGCCCCTACACATCTCTGTCCGAGTTCTCACGAAGGACGGGGATCGCGGGCAGACCCTTGGAGCACTTGGTACTGGCGGGGGCTTTCGACCGGATGGGAGGCACGCGCGAGGAGCTGCTGTGGGAGGCGTTCGCGCTCACGAGTGGGGGCCGATACGAGCTGGGGCTGCCGGAGGAGGCACCCGAGCTGCCCTCACGATCCGCGCACGAGCGGACGCTGCTCGATTACTCGGTGCTCGGGTTCTCGCTCGATCACCACCTGGTCGAGCACTACCATAGGAGGCTCCGGGCGCTCCGGGTGACCCCAAGCGACAGGCTCGAGCGGTGTCCGGAGGGGAAAATGGTGGCCGTGGGCGGTCTGGTCGTATGCCGTCAGAGGCCTCAGACGGCGAAGGGGTTCCTGTTCCTCACGCTCGAGGACGAGAGGGGGCTCCTGAACATCATAGCCTCGCCCCGCGTATACGAGCGCTACCGAGACGTGCTCCGTGACGAGTCCCTGATCGCGGTCGCGGGGCGACTGCAGAAGAACAACGGGGTCGCCAACATCGTGGCCGAGCGGGCCGTGGCGCTCGACCTCGGAGTGCCCGATCCACCGTCGAACGGGGTGAGCATCGAGGACTTCGCAGAATCACCCATCGTATCCCACGATTTCCGCTAACAGCATCGGAGCCTAGCAGTTTTACATCGGCCCTTTATAGGGAACCAAATCACGATGCTCCGTTGAGCGCGGAAGGCCGATTTGCTGTGGCTTCCCATTCCTCACGGAGCAGGCCGTATATCACCTCATCCGTCCGCAAGCCATCCCTACCCAGGTGATGAGCGCGCAGTGTGCCCTCGTGCTGCATCCCAAGTTTCTCCATGACCCTACGGGAGCGTTGGTGACGCGCATCTGTGGAGGTCCAAATCTTCGCGAGGTTGAAGGTTTGGAAGCCCCAGGAAATCACGGCACGTGCAGCCTCGGATGCGATGCCCTCCCCCAACAGTCGCGGCTAATTGCGTAGCCCAGCATGGCCACCTGGTTGCATCATCTTTCCTAAACGGACGGAGAAGTAGGCGCTCGGTACGCAAGATAGTGCCGCGCATCGCGCCCTCCTCTACGTGCTCTCCTCGCTCTATGCCTGCGCGGTCATTCATGCTTTCAAGGTATCATACTTCGACCAGCCCCTCATCGCCTCCCCCTCCGGCTCCTCCCCCAGCGCGTCCGCGAGGATCGCCAACGCGAGGTCGGCTGCCCGGATCGCCCCAACTGAAGCCCGAAGGCGAGTGATTTGGGAGGTGCTTCAACGGCTTATCCGCTCCCCCTCCACCACGTACACCTTCACGTCGCTCGTCGGATATTCGTCGGGCCTGCAGCCAACGTAGGTCTTGGTGCTGCCTTTTAGCTCGTCGAGCGCGCGCCGTATGTCCTCTGCGGAGCTGCTTGACGGCGCCGCTCTCTACAAGCTGACGAGTCCGCTCGGCACAAGCGCTCCAGTGCCGGGCATCGTGCTCAAACTGCTCGCGCTGTACGCGCGTGATGCCCTCTCGCCCGGCCGCCTGCCGGGACCACTCCGCCAACTCCAGCTGCCGCCTATACAGTCGTTCCGCCATAGCGCGTTCGCCTCCCGTACGCGTCTCCCTCGATCTCCGTTAGCCTGGTCGGTGTGCGGCCCTCCCCACCTCCTTCCCGAAGGCTTCCCGTGTCACGGGGCCGTATCCCCGCTCGCCTAAGAATCCCTGCCACGCCCGCTGCTCGTACAGCGGCTCCCAGTTGGGGGTGACTATCCTGCGGGCCTCCAACGCGTGCCCCAGGAGGAAGCGCTCGAAGCCCTCCCACAGCACCCGCAGCGCCTCGTCGCCCGAGGGCTCCTCCTGCCGGTACCGGTCCTCGAGCAGGCACTCCCACAGCACGAGCGTGCGGTCCTCTACGTAGTACCAGGCCTGCGCGTTGCCGATCTCGAGGGGTCGGACGCCGGTGTACTCGCCCGAGAGCACCTCGCCAATCCGCCCGGAGACCTCGGGGTGTGTCAGCCCCACGGTCAGCGTGATCTCCGGCAGCAGGACGTACGGCCGGGCCTGGTAGTAGACGCGCTCGCCGCGGCGGGCAACCTCCACGATCTCCCTGCTCTCGATGTATCGCTCGCGGCTCTCGTGCAGCTTCAGGCGGATGCCGTAGGGCTCGCCCTCGAGCCGGGCGATCCCGATCTCAGCGTCGTCCGTCCAGTAGGGATCGGTGTACATGGTGTGCGCTCCTCCGATGTGGTGCGGACGATTCGGGGGCATCGTCCACTCGTCGGCGCCCGTTGCGAGCGCGTCAGAACGGTGCGCTCGAGTCGTCCAGGTCCTCCACGCGCTCGCCTCCGGCCTGGCGGGTGTCCAGCATGATCATGTCGCTCGCCACGACCTCGGTCGCGTACCGCCTCTGCCCGCTCTGGTCCTGCCAGGACCTCGTTTGCAGACGGCCCTCCAGATAGATCCGTGCCCCCTTGTGGAGGTACTGGGCCATGATCTCGGCCAGCTTCTGCCAGCCGATCACGGTGAACCAGTCGGTCTCCTCGCGCACATCGTGTGCCCCATCCTGTCGGGCGCGCCTGTTGACCGCGAAGCGGAACTGCGTGACGGCGGTGCCCTGCGGCGTGTAGCGCATCTCGGGCTCGGTGCCCAGCCGACCGATTAGAAATACCCGGTTCAGATCGCGTGCCACGTGAGTGCTCCCTTCATACTTGCGTTCTAGAGGCTCCGAGAAGGCCGGAGGACGACGTACACCTTCCCGGCGAGCTCGGCCCGCATCCCGGCAACGCGCAGCTCCATCGCGAGCGGGCTACCGTAGAGCCGGCCAGCCGTCTCCCAGGGAATGTTGTCCAGACTCCGGCGCAGCCTCTCGGCGCGGCTGTCGTGTCGCTCATCTGGTGGCGGTCGCCTGTCCACGGCCCTGCTGTGCTCACCCTACGCGGCTCGCGCCCGGTCGGGGGCGTCGGTGGGGCCGAAGCGCTCCCTGAGCTTCCGGTCGGCGTCCTCGATGACGGCGAGCAGGGAGTCGACATCGTGGCCGGGGCAGCTTGCGGCTATCTCCCAGCCGTAGCCGCCCCTTTGTCCTCGCTCGAGCTTTACGCGCAGCTCCGGCTGGGGCTCTCCCTGGGTTATGGTCCTCTCTTCCATGGCGTTTGCTCCTTGCCGCACTCTCGGCGGCTAATACTCCTCCGGCAACAGGATCGTCGTGGCGCTGCGGTCCCATTCGGTGATGACCCACAGCCTCTCACCCTTGGCTGTATGGTAGGCGGAGAAGATGCGGTCCTCGCCGGACCGAAGCGCCAGGTCGTTGAGGGCCGAGTCGTGCGGGTCCGTGTCGCCCCAGTCGCCCGATAGATGACGCTCGAGGAACTCGACCGGAGATTGCCCGGCTTCCACGAGCGCCCGAAGCGCGCCCGGTGTTGCGTATGTCTTGCCGGGGTGGAACTTGACCGTCATTCACTGCACCCCCACGCCCAATCTATTACCGCTACGACAGCAATACTAACCGCCCGGCAGTTCGGATGCAACACCGCTCGGTCTCATTCTATTGCCGTTCCTGCCCACAGTGGTTGCGTACGGTCATAGCTGGGCGTACCATGTGGCTCGCGAAGAAAGGTGGCCCGTAGGTGATACAGAACAAGCTCAGCGAACTGATGGGGGCACGTCGTCTGAAGGTCCAGGACGTGGCGAGGGGCACGGGGCTGGCCTACAAGACGGTATGGAAGCTGTACCACGACCGCAACGACTCGTTCGACCGAGAGGTGCTCTCGCGGCTGTGCGGGTACCTCGGGGTGGGGGTGGGAGACATCCTGGTGTACGTGCCGGTAGAGCAAACGGAGCCGCGCCACGACGGGCGGAACTCGACGGGCGACGGCCTGGTCTAGGAACATTGCGCTCCTCCCGAGGTTGGAACCGGCGGCGCGGTACCGGGCGGGCCTACGGTGTTGCCGGCTAAATGCGATTCGAGCCGAGGCGTTCGCAGGACGAACCATTTGACAAAATCCTACAGGCAAAGCGTCGGGTTGATATGAGGTGAGAGTCACCATTTGTCCCGTGACTTTGACCCTATCGCTTGAGCCTCGTCGTACATTGCTGCATCAGGGCGAGTTCCAGGAATCCCCGGAGGCAAGACGCTCTTAGCCGGCACGACATAGCCGGTCCCGCTTGCGGGATGCCGAGCACCCTTGAGGCGAGGTTCTGGGCGGGTACAATGCCGACGCGACGGGGCTGCCTGGGCTCTGCATCAGTGCTGAGACTCAGGCCCCGTCGGCACTACCGACCAACCCGCCCAGGTTCTCGGGTCAAGGGCCGGCGGCTTCATCGGCACTGATGCGTGGGAGTGCAGAGAACAGATCGCGTCGGCGCCGGCTCGTCCAGCGCGGGCGCACCTCATCTAGAGCGGCCGGGTGGGGCGACCGGAGCGCGAGCTTCGGCCGGCGCGGAGGGAGGGCGGTGGGCGGATGGCCAACACCACTATCAGATTACGGGAGGCACAACAAACATGGAGTCGATCACGATAGAGCGCATCGAGGAACAACTGAGACAGCTCCCACCGGAGAAGCTCGCGGTGGTCTCGGATTTCGTCTCGTATCTTGCGCGAGCGGGAGGCCGGGGGGCTGGAGACCATGCTCACATCCGAATCGGTCCTGGCCCGCGACTGGAACCGACCGGAGGAAGACGAGGCCTGGCGCGAAGTGACCGGGGGATGTGGTGGTCCTCCCGGGCTCGGATCTGAGCGCTGCCAAGAGGCACCCTCGGCTGGTGGTGGCGGCACTACCCGGCGATGACGTTATGCTGTGCCGGTGATCCGGCCCAGGCCGGACCGCCCGGGCAGGCTGTTCACCCCTGAGTTACGAGGGTGCGAGCCCGATAACCGGGAGGGAGCTCATGATTGTGAGCTTGTGGGATAATATCAGGCATCAGTCGCGCCTCACGCGGGGGGTGCGGGCGATGGCCCTGCCCGCCGGCTCGATCCGCTCAGGCTCGTCCTCGGGCGGCAGCTTGATGGGCGCGAGGCTCAGCCGCCTGACAGCCCCCATCGAGCGGGCGTACTCCACCAACAGCGCCATCAGCTCCTCTTCTTCCCCAGTCCCAAGCTCCCCTTGGATGTACCAACGACACAGCTGCTCAATCCGATGAATAGTCCGGGCCCACACCAGATCGCTCATCTCAGGATGAGGCCGGCCCTCGAGGATGAGAGTGTCTATCCGGTTCATCTCCTCAAGCCAGTGCTTCGAGCTGTCCAGGTAGATGCGTGCTCGCTTGTGCATATCCGTCTCTACAGCCATACCACCTCGCTCCTTCTGCCCCTCTCAAAGAACGTGTCCACCTCCTCTTCCGTCTGGAAGGCGGTGGCCCAATACCCCCGCTCCACACTGTACTCCACTACCATGTAAGGCTGACCTGCTTGGCCCCTCTCGGAGGCAAGGGTAGGTCCGTGGAACGTCACCCGCAAGTAGCCCTGGTGGCGGCTGAGCGCCACGTCCGTCTGCGGGTCCTCGATGAGCCTCCGGATACTCTCATTGTACTCCTGTAAGCTCGTCCCCTGGGGCCACTCGCGCTCCAGCTCCACGTGCTGATGGAAGTGGTAGCGCTCACCACTGGTATAGTCGCGGGGGTCCCAGCCGGCGTCTCGCACCATCTCGATGAGGTCTTCCAGCTCGCGCTCGCTGACTACTCTCTCGTTCGGGTGCGCCATCTTCCGGGCAATCATCGCCTCGACGCGGAATCTGCGGTCCTCCCGCTCCCGGGCGCTACTTGCGTCTGCCCGTTCATCGCCCCGGCTCATCCATCCTCCGATCCCTCCACAGTGACCACCGGGTCTTGCTCCACACCTGTCCTCCCGTGTGCACTCAATCCGGGCTTGAGTGCCCGTACATTCTATGGCCCAGGCTGTCTCCCTCGCCTCCCCAGCCCCCGCCCGTACGCTCTAAGGGCGCTACATC
>CADDYR010000106.1 GCA_902810765.1 Chloroflexota bacterium | reverse complement strand
ATTATCCCCGCGCACGCGGGGGTGAACCGGTTACGAGTCGAAGCGAGAGAGGAGGCACGCGATTATCCCCGCGCACGCGGGGGTGAACCGGCCACCCCAACCGCCTGGCATCGGTCCCGGAGATTATCCCCGCGCACGCGGGGGTGAACCGCCCGCGTTCGTGCGGACCTGCCGTCGCTGTGAATTATCCCCGCGCACGCGGGGGTGAACCGCCGGCGTTCGGGAAGGAGGGCGCGCCCGTGGAATTATCCCCGCGCACGCGGGGGTGAACCGGCGATAGACCGGGTGGAGCACGTGAGAGAAGAATTATCCCCGCGCACGCGGGGGTGAACCGCGCCCCAGGGCGAGGGGTGGCAGTGCGTGTGGATTATCCCCGCGCACGCGGGGGTGAACCGCGCTGGCGATTGCGCGAGCGATATACCGCGTAATTATCCCCGCGCACGCGGGGGTGAACCGGAGCGCCCGCGAGCGTGGCGGACTACTCCCCGATTATCCCCGCGCACGCGGGGGTGAACCGGGCCAGGTGACTCGCTGGGAGGTCGCGCCGGGATTATCCCCGCGCACGCGGGGGTGAACCGGCCCGACGTGGGAGTTTGCGCGGAATGTCGCCATTATCCCCGCGCACGCGGGGGTGAACCGGAGCGGGCGAGAGACACGGAGCGGTACAGCACATTATCCCCGCGCACGCGGGGGTGAACCGCGCTGGCGATTGCGCGAGCGATATACCGCGTAATTATCCCCGCGCACGCGGGGGTGAACCTTGGGGCTTCCGCGTCGGCGACCCGCCCCCACACCGGACGCGGCGCTGTGCGCTCGGTCCCATATTCGAGGGCTTCGGCCTGCTCCTGGTTGGTGCTGACCATCCCGGTCAGCGAGGACGGGAACGTCGAGTTCACGCTGTTGATGTAGGCCCCCGTGTCCACAGCAGGCGCTTCTCCTGGCGCCGATGCCTGATGAGGCCCTGTAGGTCGCTCGTACACGCGGCCCGTCTTGGGTAGGTGCATCTCGTACTTGATGCCGGATTCGATGGCGAACGTGGTCTCGCGCACAGCCTGCGACGCCGCGCGCTGAATACGCAGCTCGGCCCCCGGCAGGTCGTTGCGGACAACCCTCACGTTCACGCTCATTTGACGGCCTCGCTCTGCCCGCTCGCAAAGGGGATGGCAATGATTCGGAGGTCCGAGGGCCGAGAGAGCGAGGCCGTCACTGTACTCGCCTCGCCAGCACTCGCTGTACGGTCTGCTGGGACTTGCCGCTATCGCTCCCGATAGCTCTCAGCTCCATACCGCTCACACGGATGGATGAGTCGGGGGGAACCGCAGCATCCACGGGCAGGCTGACGGACCACATACTGACCACCTGCGCCACGTCGTTAGTGCCAGCTATGGCGTCCCTCGGATTCGCAGCCGGCGCTATCCTGCACGGATACTGCGTTGTGGTCTCGGTAGTCGTATAGCCGCCCGCGCCGTCGGGTACCTCCTGCGTACTCACCACCTCACAGGTGGTATCGAAGGTGCGCGCGGTGTTGCTGCGGGTGAAGGCGAGGTCGGAAGCACGCAGCATCAGCTCTCGCCTTCGCCCTTCGGCCGCTTGGGGGCCTGATACAGCCCGGAGTCGTTGACGGCCTTCTGCTGTTCCTTTGAGAGAGCGTTGTACTCATCCTCGCTGAGGTCGCGCGCGGGCACGCCGGGGACATACTTCGAGCGATCCTCAGGGCCTACCCACTTGTAAACCGACATAGCCCCTCCTCGTGGCTTAAATACAAAAAGGGCGCTTACCCCAAACGCGATACTTCACGTCCGAGATAAGCGCCCCACAGAACGCCGGATATTCAGTTGCTAGCTAGATAATACGGCCTCCTGAGATTTGTGTCAACCGGAGCGGGCAATGAGAGTAGGCTCGTTCTGCTTTATCTCGCGTTGTACTCGCCTGAGCAAATCCAGCAAGGGCAATGGCTCTCTTCCAGGCAATTGCCACAGCAACCCGGTATCGGGGATGGCGTCCCACCTGTCAAAGTCTCGGAACCCTACTATCTCGAAACCAGCCACCCTGCCGGTTTCCCGTTCAGATTCATCAAGCTCAAGCAAGGTAGATGCGATAGGGTAATCGTCCAGCGGGTCGGGTGTAAAGGCATAACCTGCGGGTTCACGATAGAGGGCCAGCACATCCCTGGCAGCGTCCCACATCATTGTTACCTTGATTGTGTCCATATCGTCTCACCTTCTCGCCGCATATACCTTCTCAGTCGCCTCTCATCGATCAGATGAAGCGCCTGTAAGGTGTATTCCGGTGTTATTATAGCCACAGCAAGGCGCTCGCTGCCATCTTCCACCCATTTGGCAAATGCCATTTTACGATCCCCATAACTGGCCCGAATCTCGAAGACATTGCGGAGAGCAGTCTCTATTCGCTCGGGATGCCGCCATACGCGCGGGTCTATAATCGCATGATAGAGATCGCCGCGAGTAACACGCACAGTTTCACCATTGGGCATCCGTACACCATCACCCCAATGTCTCTCATCCCATATCTGCTCCGCCTTGTCAACAGCCGATTGTGGCATCTGGCCCTCGGCAACAACCCGCTCGATCCGCTCTCGTGCCGTTTCTTCGCCTCCCGCAATTCTCACCATTCGCAAGGCCCCGAGTCTGTCACGTACCTTTCTTGAGCCTAAGATAGAACTGAGGCCGTTTACAATTGCGCTATCGCCCCATCGGTCATCGTGAACCACACGTACCATATCGGCAAGCTCGATCTCGCCGCGCTTCCACGCATCGAACGCGAGCGGCCCCATCATCTGCCTCTGGACCGCCTCCGGCTGCTGATGGAACCACTCTTCGCCGGTCATCCGATCCAACCGTTCTTCGTGACGCAGGCGCGGGCGGAGCGTGCATCTGTCGTTCACGTGGAAGTCAGGGTCTTCATCCAGCCCGTACACCTTCCCATCCAACACTATGCAGGTCCTCGAACCGTGTGCGGCCACACCCACCCATCCCGAGATGATGTCGGAGTTCCCCCTGTACGTCTGGAGCGCGGCGCCCCGAAACGATCTCAGCTCCTCGGTGCGCGCTATGGTGAGCGCCCTGTACCTGCCTGGATCGAGCCCGTCGGCCATCTCGCGCGCCGGGTTCCACCCCAGCACCAGGGACTTCACCAGCCCGTCCTCTACCCGCTGCGCTGCCCCTGCCGGCAGGTCATCGAGCAGGTCTCTGAGTGGCGGGCCGTCGGAGAGCGTGCCCACATTATCCCCGCGCACGCGGGGCGAGCCCATGGGCCTACAGCTCTGGGTCCACCGTGGGTGGGAAGGTGGGGGGCCGGCGGACCTGCGTGGCCTGCTCGAACGCGTACGCAAGCCGGATCAGCACGGGCTCGCTGTACGCCCTGCCCGTGAAGGCGATCCCGACCGGGAGCCCCGAGACGAAGCCCGCAGGCACCGTGATCATTGGGTAGCCGGCCATTGCTGCGGGCTGAGAGCACCCGCCCGAGCCCGTGCCGCCCGTGATCAGGTCAATCTTGATCGGCAGGTCGGCGGTGGGCGCGACGAGCGCGTCGAGCTGGTGCTCGTTCATCGCGGCATCAATCCCACGCTCCCGCGAGAGCATCCGGCTGCGCTCCAGAGCGTCCCGATACCCTTTCTCGGTGAGCGGGCCCTTCGCCTGAGCTCTGATCAGCAGGTCCTGTCCGAAGAAAGGCATTACCCGGTCAGCATGCCGCTCGTCGAACTCGATCAGCTCCTCGAGGCTGTGGACCTCAGCCGATCGCCCGAGGCCGCCGAGGTAGGCGTTCAGATCAGCCTTGAACTCGTACAGCATCACCTCGAGCTCGCAGCTCTCGGCCGCGATCTCCTTCTGCGACGGCAGGTCGACGGGATCCGTCACTTCCGCGCCCAGCCTGCGCATGACCTCGAGCGCGCCCTCTATGACCGCCTCGACCTTCTCGCTGTGGCCGAAGTAGCCCTCGCGCATCACCCCGATCCGCGCGCCCCTCAGCCCCTCCTGATCCAGGAAGCGCGTGTAGTCGGAGTGGGATCGGCCAGCGCCCTCGGCGGTAGCGGGGTCGCACGGGTCCGCCCCAGCGATCGTGCCCAGCACGAGAGCCGCATCCTCGGCCGTGCGGGCCATCGGTCCCACGGTGTCCTGGCTGTGAGCGATCGGGATCACCCCCGACCGGCTGGTGAGGCCCACGGTCGGCTTGATTCCCACCAGGCAGTTGGCGGCCGAGGGACAGACTATCGAGCCGTCGGTCTCGGTGCCGAGCGCCGCGACGGCGAGGTTTGCCGCCACCGCCGATCCGGAGCCCGAGCTCGAGCCGCACGGCGAGCGGTCGAGCGCGTAGGGATTCCGCCCCTGGCCACCGCGCGAGCTCCATCCACTCGAGGCGTTTGATGATCGAAAATTCGCCCACTCGCTCATGTTCGCCTTGCCGAGGATCACCGCCCCGGCCTCCCGCAGCCTGCGCGTGACGAACGCGTCCTCCCGCGCGATGGAGCCGGCGAGCGCGAGCGAGCCCGCGGAAGTGTGGAGTCCGTCCGCGGTATCTATATTGTCCTTGAGGAGCACCGGGATGCCGTGCAGGGGACCCCGCGTGCCGCGCTCCCTGCGCTCGCGGTCCAGGGAGTCCGCGACCTCGAGGGCGTCGGGGGCGACCTCGAGCACGGACCTGAGCCTCGGCCCCGAGCTGTCCAGCCGCTGTATGCGCTCGACGTACCATTCGGTCAGCTCGCGCGCACTGAGCTGTCCCGATTCCATCAATCGCTTCAGGTCGGCTATGGTGGCTTCCTCGAGCTCCGACATCCCGCGGCCCTCCTCGCTCCAGCCACAGGGTACAGGGGAGGGGCGGGGCAGGTCAATCCATGAGACGTCCGAGGGCGTGCGATCACGAAGGAGACATCGGAGAGCCCACTCCTTCGATGAGCCTGGGCGGTCCCTGGAATCATACGGATTCCGGATGAATGGCCACCGGTTGTCACCCCGAGCCGCCCATGCTCGTCATCCCTGGGCGAAGCGGAGGAGCTATACCCCGGGCTTCAGATTATTGTATGTTGGAGAAGGGGTAGAGTGACAGGGAGTGGTAGATGCCTTCTTCTGGCAGCGGGCGCAGAATGACAGGCTCATCGCACGGACTCGGTGTCATCGGGTTAGTAGAGAGGGCCTCGGGGTGACGGGTCGGATGGATCGAAGGCAGGATAAGAGGACCAGGACATCTGGGCAGGTCCGACTGCCGTGGGAGGGGACGGCTCACCACTTCCATCCCCTCCCGGAGGGATGTCTCGCTGGGTCCTTCCTCGTCGGCAGTTTCCCTGGTACGGCGCAAGTACGGGGCCACCGCCGACAACCACATAGTAACTCTCGCGCGACCGCACGGCATCAGCGAAATAGCGAGACTTCCGCTAGGTACAAGAGCTTAGCCTCGGTACGCCAAATGGCGTAGTCGGCGCAGACCGAAGGTCCTGCCTGCCGAAGACGTTCGACTGCCCCGTGCTCTATTATCGTAGGAGAGGCCAGCAGAACCTGATCGAAAGGAAAGTCACTTGGAAGCCACCGTTCCCGCCCCGTTCCGCACCGGCCCCTCGCCGGACACGGTGCTCCCTGAGTACGAGGGTTTCGGCTTCTCAAACATAGCCCCTACCGTCCTCCGGCACTTCGGACTGTCCTCCTCGCTGCCTCCGCTCTCGCCCGAGGTCCTGCCGGCGGAGCTGCTCGACGGCGCCGAGCGCATAGTCGCGCTACTCGTCGACGCGCTCGGCTACCGCCAGCTGGCGGGCGCGATGGAGCGGGGGCTCGCTCCTCGCCTTCGGGAGCTCGCGAGACGTCCCGGGTCGCACCTCGGCGTCCTCACCTCCACCTTCCCCTCGACGACGCCGACCGCGCTCACCACTCTCGGGACCGGCCTGCCGCCCTCCGAGCACGGCGTGATCAACCAGATCTTCTACGACCCCTCGCTCGGCACGATCGTGGATACGCTGCGCTTCGCTCCCTGGTACGCGGGCAGGCCGCTGGAGCAGGAGGGACTCGAGCCCGCGGGGTGGATAGGGCGGCCCTCCGTGTACGAGCGGCTGCGGGAAGCGGGGGTCCCATCCAGCGTGGTGAACCACTCTCACCTGCTGGGGACCTCCCTCTCGAAGATCAATCACAGGGGCGCCGAGTACGTGGGCTTCCGGGCGGTCTCGGACATGTGCGCGAACCTGCGGGCCGTCATCGAGGCCACGGACGGCCCCGAGTACGTCCACGCGTACTGGGGCACGCTCGACACCCTCGCCCACCAGTACGGCACCGCCTCCGCTCAGCACGACGCGGAGGTGAGGGTGCTCGACCACGCGATCGGAGATCTCCTGCTCGGTGGGCTGCGGTCTCCGGGGACGCTGCTGCTGATCTTCGCCGACCACGGCCAGGTGGACTCCCCGCCCGAGCGAGGTCGCAGAGTATGGCTCAACGACTACCCTGAGCTTATGGGGCTGCTCTCGGCTCCCCCGGCGGGCCTCTGGCGCGCGACCATACTGTACGTCCGACCCGGCTGCGAACGGGAGGCACGCGAGCGGGCAGAGGAGGTGCTGGGGGAGCGGGCAAACGTCCTCACGACCGATGAGACCGAGCGGCTCGGGCTGTACGGTCCGGGGTCGCTCACCGATCTCGCGCGGCAGAGGGCTGGGCAGCTGCTGCTCGTGCCAAGAGAGGACTGGATGATAGAGCACTACTATCCGGGCGAGCAGCGAGTGCCCTCCCCGAAGGTGGGTCAGCACGCGGGCCTCGGCCCCGAGGAGATGCTCGTCCCCCTGCTCGCTGTGCGGCTCGATTAGCAACGTATCCGGGCAGGGGTGCGAGGTCGTGTCGAGCCGGTAGTGTTTCGGGACGCCGTACGGGTTCCAGTAAACACCTGCCTACTTGTAGGGATTCCGGGTGAACATCAATACATTGTCGTCCTGGTGTCGCCCACGCCTGTCATCCCGAGCGAAGGATCTGCCCGCACGACTACAGATTCCTCGGCCTGCGGCCTCAGAATGACAGGGGTGGGGCGGGGGCTCAGGGTGACGGACAGGCGCACCAGCCTGTGCGGGGCCGACGTGGTGCCGTATGCTCCGAGCCTCTACAATGTCCGGTATCAGCATCGAAGGATTGCGGGGATGGTGGCGAGCGGAGAAAAGCTCCTGTACGGTGGCATCGAGGCCGGGGGCACCAAGTTCGTGTGTGCGGTCGGCACGAGCCCGGACGACCTGCGGGCAGAGGCGCGATTTCCGACGACGACGCCGGCAGAGACGCTCGGGCGCGTGATCGGGTTCTTCCGTGAGCAGGCGGGGCAGGGTCGGCTCGCCGCGGTCGGCGTCTCCTGCTTCGGGCCGGTCGACCTCGATGCGGGCTCGCCCACCTACGGCTACATCACCTCCACTCCGAAGCGCGGCTGGGAGGGCACGGATGTCGTGGGCGCGATGCGCCGGGCGCTTGGGCTGCCCGTGGGGTTCGACACCGACACGAACGGGGCCGCACTCGCCGAGCACCGCTGGGGCGCGGCCCGAGGGCTCGACAGCTTCATCTACCTCACGGTCGGCACGGGTATCGGCGGCGGCGGCCTGGTGAACGGGCGGCTGCTGCACGGCCTGACCCACCCCGAGATGGGGCACATCCGCGTGCCGAGAGTGCCGGGCGATGAGTCGTTCGCCGGGGTCTGCCCCTTCCACTGCGACTGCCTGGAGGGGCTGGCCTCGGGTCCGGCGATCGAGGCGAGATGGAGAGCGCGCGCGGAGAACCTGCCTCCCGACCACCCCGCCTGGGAGATGGAGGCCCGCTACCTGGGGCTCGCGCTGAACGACCTCGTCTGCGCCCTCTCGCCGCTCAGAATCGTGATGGGCGGAGGTGTCATGGGGAACCGCCGCCTCTTCCCGATGGTCCGCGAGCACCTGAGGGGCCTGCTCAACGACTACGTGCGGGCCAGGGAGATCACCGAGCTGCGCGCGGATTACATCGTGCCGCCCGAGCTGGGGGAGCGCGCCGGCGTGCTCGGCGGCATCGCGCTGGCCCAGGACGCGGTCGCGAGCGCCTGATCCCTCGCCCATCGGGGCCTCCGACGCGCGTGGCCGCTGGAGGACACCTCGGTCCCAGAGCGGCAGGTGCGACGCTTCGAGGCTCGGGCCGCGGGCGCCCTCTCCTCGAGCGGTCGGCCGGCGCCGTCGCAGCGCACGCACTTGACCCCGTTCTTCCCGCTCGCCACCTGCAGGCCACCGCACGCGGGGCAGGGCTCCGGCACGGGGCGGGAGTTGACCGCGTAGTCGCACTCCGGGTACCGCTCGCACGAGTAGAACGGCCGTCGGCTCTTGCGCGAGCGGCGCTCGACCAGCTCGCCCTGTCCGCACGCGGGGCACCTCACGCCCGTGCGCTTGAGGATCGGCTTCGTCGTGCGGCACTCGGGAAAGCCCGGGCACGCGATGAACTTCCCGTACCGCCCGATCTTGATGACCATCTCGCGGCCGCAGTTCGGGCACGTCTCGCCGGCGGGCTCGTCCTTCACCTGGACCTTCTCCATCTCGCGCTCGGCGGTCTGGACCTGCCTCTCGAACGGGACGTAGAAGTCGCGCACGACCGGCACCCAGGCGCGCTCGCCCGAGGCCACCTCGTCCAGCTCGTCCTCCATGTTCGAGGTGAACTTCACGTCCACGACGTCGGGGAAGTGGGCGACCACGAGGTCGTTCACGAGCATCCCCAGCTCCGTCGGCCGGAGCTGCTTGCCCTCGCGCTGCACGTAGTACCGCTCCTGCAGGGTGGACATGATCACCGCGTAGGTGCTCGGCCGCCCGATGCCCTGCTCCTCGAGCGCCTTCACGAGCGTCGCCTCGGAGTACCTCGGCGGTGGCTGGGTGAAGTGCTGCTCGGGTATGAGCTGGAGCAGGTCGAGCTCCTCGCCCGTCTCGAGCTGCGGCAGGGCCTTGTTGTCCAGCTCGTCCGTCTGGCCGTCGTCCCGGCCCTCCTGATACACGGCGATGAAGCCGTCGAACTTGATCACCGAGCCCGTGGCGCGGAACGTGTACTCGTCCTGCCTGCCGGGCGGGGTCGCCGCCACGTCCACCGCCGTGCTGTCGAGCACGGCGTTCGCCATCTGGCTCGCCACGAACCGCTGCCAGACGAGCTTGTACAGCCTGTACTGGTCGTTCGACAGGTACTGCTTGATCGAGTCGGGGTCGCGCCTGACGCTCGTCGGGCGTATGGCCTCGTGCGCCTCCTGGGCGTTCTTCGCTTTGCGCGCGTAGAGGGGCGGCCTCGGCGGCAGGTACTCCCTGCCGTACCGCGCCTCGATGACCTCGCGCGCCTCCGCCTGAGCGACCGATGCCACGTTCGTGGAGTCCGTACGCATGTAGGTGATGAGGCCGACCTCGCCCTCCCTGCCGAGGCGCACGCCCTCGTACAGCGACTGCGCGACGCTCATCGTGCGCCTCGCGTTGTAGTTGAGCTTGCGTGACGCCTCCTGCTGGAGCGTGCTCGTTATGAACGGCGGCGAGGGTCGGCGCTGGACCTCCCGCTGCTTGACGTCGGATACCCGGTACGTCGCGCCCTCGAGGTCGCGCACGACTCGCGCGGCGTCCTCCTCCTTCGAGAGCTCGATCTTCTCGCCACGGTACCTCGTGAGCGCGGCGCGGAAGATATCCCTGCGCGTGCGCCGCCTGCCACGCTCGGGGCGCTTCGCGAGCTCGGCCTCGAGCGACCAGTACTCGACTGGCACGAACGCCTCGATCTCGCGCTCGCGGTCAACGACGAGCCTGAGCGCGACGGACTGCACGCGCCCGGCGCTGAGGCCGCCCTTCACCTTCTTCCAGAGCAGGGGGCTGATGTTGTAGCCCACGAGCCGGTCGAGCACGCGCCTCGCCTGCTGCGCGTCCACGAGCCGCATGTCTATGTCGCGCGGGGCGGCCATCGCGGCTTGGATCGCGCTCGGGGTGATCTCGTGGAACACCACGCGCCTGCTCTTGGATGAGTCCAGCCCCGTGGCCTGCGCGAGGTGCCACGCGATCGCCTCCCCCTCGCGGTCGGGGTCGGTCGCCAGGTACACCTCTCGCGCCGAGCCGATGCTCTGCTTCAGCTCCTTGACCGTCTTGCTCTTGTCCCTCGGAACGAGGTAGTGGGGCGTGAAGTCGTCGTCCACGTCCACCCCGAGCCTGCTCTTCGGCAGGTCGCGGACGTGACCCATCGAGGCCTTGACCGAGTAGGCCCGGCCCAGATACTTGCTTATCGTTCTCGCCTTCGCGGGCGATTCTACAATTACCAGTCTTGTCGCCATAGTGTCCGTTTCGCCTCGGTTTGGTTGGCGCTCGCCTCCACCCGATTCTACCCGCATGTCGGTAACGTTGTATCGCGGAATCTGTGCCGGGCGGGGAGCCCGGGGATGGGCGCCCAAGAAGCATAGTGACCGCCCTCGCCGGTTGTCAAGGGTCGCGGATACCTCCGTCATCAGGACGACAAAGACCTCGCGCACCGGCCACTTCGAGCCCCGATCACCGCTCGCGCTCGGCTCAGGAGCAAGGGGGCTTGTACGGACTCCGGGCGATGAGCCCGTCATCACACCTGGCGCAATCGAACCAGAGTGCCGTATAATACGACATACCGTATAGTTTGGAGATGCCGTATTGATGGGGTGGAATCAGGATTCCGAGCGAGCGCTCAGAGCTTACCTCCGGGCCGTGATCTTCGCCGAGCCGCTGCAGTTCGCCCTGATCGATAAGTACGGGGTGAGGCTCGCCGATCTGAAGGCTCTGCGGGTGCTGCGCGACCTGGGCGAGGTGCCCATCAGCGTCCTGGCCGACGCCCTTGGTCTGTCGCGGTCGGCCGCCACTGGCCTCGCGGACCGCCTCGAGCGGCGTGGGCTGCTGTACCGCCGCCCGTTCCCCGAGGATCGCAGGGTGACGCGTGTGGGAGTGACCGAGCTGGGGGTGATCGCGACCGAGGATCGCGACCTGTACCGCCACAGCGTTGTAGGACAGCGCATAGCCGCTCTCTCGCCCGAGGACCAGCGGCGACTGGCGGATGTCCTCGAGCGGCTCACGGCTGTGGACGAGCCTCGCGATGAGGCATTGGTGTCATCGGAAAGGGCCAGGTGATTGACGAACGTGCTGAAGCGACTCGCGACGGTCGACTACAAGTGGATCGCCCTGTCGAACACGACGCTCGGCGTGCTGATGGCGTCGCTGAACGGCAGCATCATGCTGATCGCGCTGCCCGCGATCTTCAGAGGCATAGGGGTGAATCCGCTTGCTCCCGGGGAGACGGTCTACCTGCTGTGGTCACTCCTGGGGTATATGGTAGTCACGGCGGTGCTGCTCGTGACCTGCGGCCGACTCTCGGACATGTTCGGCCGCGTGAAGCTGTACAACCTCGGTTTCGCGATCTTCACCCTGGGTTCGATCCTCCTGTTCTTCATCCAGGGCACGGGCAACACCGCTGCGATCGAGCTGATCGTGTTCAGACTGGTGCAGGGCGTCGGCGGGGCGTTCCTGTTCGCGAACTCGGCCGCGATCCTCACGGACGCCTTCCCGCCTAGGGAGCGCGGGATGGCGATGGGCATAAACCAGGTGGCGGCCATCGCGGGAGGCTTCGTGGGACTCGTCCTCGGCGGAGTGCTCGCCGCGTTCGACTGGAGGCTCGTGTTCCTCGTGAGCGTGCCAGTGGGGCTGGTCGGCACCGTCTGGGCATACCTCAAGCTCCGGGAGACGGCCCGGCCGCGCGAGCGTCAGAAGGTGGACGTGCTCGGCAACATGCTGTTCGCCGGGGGGCTGACCGTGCTGCTCGTCGCGCTCACGTACGGCATCCAGCCCTATGGGGGCCACACAATGGGCTGGACGAACCCGATCGTGATCGGCGGGATAGCGCTGGGGCTGGTCATGCTCGGGGTGTTCGCGTGGGTGGAGCAGCACGTCGAGGATCCGATGTTTCGGATCGAGCTCTTCCGCATCCGCATGTTCACGATCGGCAACCTGAGCGGCTTCCTAGCCTCGATAGCGCGAGGCGGCCTGCAGTTCATGCTGATCATCTGGCTGCAGGGGATCTGGCTGCCGCTCCACGGCTACGATTTCGAGGTGACGCCGCTGTGGGCGGGGATATACATGCTTCCCCTGAGCCTGGGATTCCTGATCATGGGGCCGCTGAGCGGTTATCTGTCGGACCGTTACGGCTCCCGGCTGTTCGCGACGCTCGGGATGGTGGTCACGGCATGCGGGTTCGTAGGGCTCCTCCTGTTGCCGGCCGATTTCCAGTACGTGCGGTTCGCCCTGCTCATACTGATGCTCGGCATCGGGATGGGGATGTTCGCTGCCCCGAACACGACCGCGATAATGAACGCGCTGCCCGCAGAGCACCGCGGTGTCGGCTCCGGGATGAGGTCCACGTTCCAGAACATGGCGAACACGCTGAGCATCACGCTGATCTTCAGCCTGGTCACCGTTGGGCTCGCCGCCCGCCTGCCGAGCGCCCTCTACCAGGGCCTCACCTCGGCGGGCATACCGGGCGAGGTGGCCAGCCGGGTCTCGCACCTGCCACCGATCAGCGCGCTGTTCGCAGCGTTCCTCGGCTACAACCCGATGAGCACGCTCCTGCCGGCGTCCGTGCTGCGCTCGCTGCCCGAGGCGACCCAGCATACGGTCCTGAGCAAGCCCTTCTTCCCTAACCTGCTCTCGGGGCCGTTCATGCACGGCGTGACCGTGGCGTTCACGCTCTCGGCAGTGATATCGCTCATCGCGGCGTTTGCTTCGATGTTCCGGGGCAGGAGATACATCCACGAGGAGGTGGGGGAGCACCCGGCCGGCGCCACATCCGCTGCTCAGCGCTGAGGAGCTGCCAGGCGGGAGTACGGCACCGGGGAATGGCGAGGTGGCCGCGCGGCCCGCGAGCCTTCCTCGCCCGGCCCCTGATGTCCTGGCCGTCGCGCTCCGGCATCCCCGCGCCCTCACCTACGGGAGAGCGCCGCTCCCGCGAGCCCGCAGAGCAGCAGCCCCAGGCCGACGAGCCGCACTCCGGCTTCCGGCCCGGGGCTGCTGCTCTGCGGGCT